>CAJONN010000223.1 GCA_905235955.1 uncultured Marinilabiliaceae bacterium | reverse complement strand
CAAAGGCGACAACCGCGAGGTGAAAATCGGGTTTCGTGCATATTGTTGGAAGACATTTTTTTGTTGTATTTCTTTCGCCACTTCGGGGCTACTTTACTTACGAAACTTAAGTTATCTCGCTACGCTCAATCATCTTCGGGCCTTTCCGCAAAAAAAGTAACAAAAAGAAAATGATGAGTTCTATTGGCTTTCAAACGTCAGCACTCATGGTTTAGCCAAGCAGTTATCATTGCGTGAGCTACTGAGCCAGCTGGCGGATACTGAGGCATTTGCGAACGCGAAAACCAACGTGCATCAGATATTTCTGTGGCTTGCAACTCAATGTTGCCGCTGGCATATTCTGCCGTAAATGCCAACATCAGTTGCGATGGGAATGGCCAACTCTGACTACCAAAATAACGAATATTTTTGAGCGTCAAACCTGTCTCTTCATGCACCTCGCGCCTTACTGCCTGCTCAGCTGTTTCGCCTGCTTCCATAAAACCAGCTATGCACGCATATACTTGCTGATTGCGCTGCACATGCCGAGCTAATAATATTTGGTCGTCTCGCTTTACAAGCACTATCACACATGGCTCGATGCGAGGGAATATAACTTTTTGGCAACTTTCGCACTGCATGGCGGTGAGCTGACGATGAAGCACAAGTGGCGAGCCACACCGATTGCAAAAATGCATATTGCGCTGCCACTCGGCAAGGGCTTGAGCACGCGAAACTTTCAGAACTACATCTTCAGTATTTTGACTAAAAAAACTGCGCATCGGTATGGCTTCATACTGAGCAGGTATGTTTGCACTGGGCAATAACGACAATGTACAAATCTGAAAATCAGCCTCTTCAAACAAAATAGCACTATCAGCATTGGCTGCTTGCAACGTTTGCAAGTCGGCAAGGGTGAGAGGCTTGCCATTGACTGCAACAATTATGTTTTTGCTTGCTACGGCAAAACAATCAAAATGAGTATTTTGCGGATTGAATATCAGAGACATTATTGCTATTCCTCCTCTCTTTGAGCTATGTAGGTGCGCCATTTTTCTATGCACTGTAGCATATCTTGTGGCACATCTGAGTCGAACTCCATATATTCGTTGCGTGTGGGGTGCATGAAGCCCAATGTCTTAGCGTGCAATGCCTGACGTGGTAATATTTGGAAGCAATTTTGCACAAACTGCTTGTATTTGCTAAATGTTGTTCCCTTCAGAATTTGGTCGCCACCATATCGTTCATCGTTGAATAGTGTGTGCCCAATGTGCTTAAAGTGTGCCCTTATTTGGTGGGTACGCCCCGTTTCGAGCCTACATTGCACAAGTGTTACGTAGCCCAAACGTTCGAGTACTTTGTAGTGCGTAACGGCGTGTTTACCTATTTCGCTACCTTCAGGATATACTGACATTTGTTTGCGGTCTTGCGAACTTCTGCCAATGTTGCCACGTATGGTGCCCTCATCTTCGTCAAACTGCCCCCACGCAATAGCTACGTATGTGCGCGATGTTGTTTTGTTGAAAAATTGGCGAGCTAAACTCGTCTTGGCGAGCTCAGTTTTAGCTACCACAAGCAGTCCGCTCGTATCTTTGTCGATGCGGTGCACAAGTCCGGGTCGAGGGTCGTTTTTGGCTTCGCGAGTCCAGAGTTCGGCTTTATCTTGTAGGTGGAATGCCAACGCATTGACGAGTGTGCCGGTGTAGTTGCCATAGCCCGGATGCACGCACATACCCGGCTGCTTGTTTACCACCAAAAGTTGGTCGTCTTCGTAGACTATGTTGATAGGAATATCTTCTGGGATTATTTCTATTTCGCGCGGCGGATAGCTCATCACAATGCTTACTACGTCGCCGGGTTTCACCTTGTAGTTCGACTTTACTGGCGTGCCATTTACAAGTATGTTGCCAGCATCAGCAGCATCTTGCACTTTGGTGCGCGAAGCATGGTCTATGCGGTTGACAATAAACTTATCGATGCGCAGTAAGCCCTGTTTCTTGTCGGCTACAAACCTATGATGTTCATACATTTGTCCATCGCTTGCCACTTCTGCCTCTTCTGGCTCGTCGATGTCGTCAAAGTCATAGGTCTCTTCTGTTGTCATTTTGATGTTGTGTTGTTTGTTTTCTTTGACAAAAAGATATTAATCTTCTTTTTTGTTGGCATTTTCAATCTCTTCCATTGCATCAATTACCACATCGTTGTCGGCAGTAAGCCATATTTTCACGCTGGCACCTATCTCAGCTACCTGACCATTGTTACCATCTGGCGACTGCTTATAAACTACCGTTGTTGATGTGTCAGTAGATGCGGTAACGCTATTGTCAAATACCATTTGTCCAACGTTGAGCGACACAGCGTGGAGCGTCATCAGAGCCTCGGCAAATGTAAGACCTACAAGTTCTGGCACTACAACTGCGCTGCCGCCATCGCCACGCCCTACAATTAGTTGCACTTTGGTACCTTTCTCTATTTGCTCACCTGCATTTATGAGTTTTCCATCTACCATTTGCCCCAACACCAAACCGTTGTAAGCACTTGGTTTGTAAGTTATTTCACCAAGTTTAAGACCCTTTGTTTCGAGCACTACCTGAGCGTTGCGTAGCGAGTAGTCGACCAACTGTGGCATCAGCACTTTTTCGCTTGTATAGGCGTTGATGGTGAGGAATATTTTCCGACCTTTTTTTACGCTTTTACCTGCACTTGGTATTTGCTCTACAATAGCTCCGCGCTGCACATCTTGCCTATACAATGAGTCGATAACAACGTAGTCGAGCCCGCTATTTTTGAGCTGAGTACCAACTTGTTCGACAGTACTACCCTTCACATCGGGCACAATAATGGTGCGCCCTGCGCTGGTGTAATAAGTAAGGCTCCAAAGCACAATAGCAATGAGCACTGCAATAGCTACAATGGCAAGAAGCACATTGTACCAAAAATATTTTGTTGTAATAAATTTGAAGAAATTCATTTCTGACGATAAAAATAATTGATTGCGAAATTAAGAATTATACTCAAGTTTAGCAAAAAACTTAACCCAAGTTTAGCAAGTGAAGCAGTCTCGAAGGGACGAAAGATTATAGGTAGGGGGTGAGCGTAGCGTAACCCTTGCTAATTATGCCTTCTCCACAATAAGTTCCTGCTCAAGTTTCGCAAGTAGAAATGTACTACAAACAAGTCCCCAATATATGACCTTCCCATTAATTTTACTTTTTCTTTCCGCAAGACTCAACGATGATTG
>CAJONN010000222.1 GCA_905235955.1 uncultured Marinilabiliaceae bacterium | reverse complement strand
AGAAAATCGTTTTTAACGCTTCGCTACGATAATTTTCTTTACGCTCCGTGCCAAAGGCGACAACCGCGAGGTGAAAATCGGGTTCCGTGCTTATTGTTGAAAGACAATTTGTTGGGTATATTTCTTTCGTCCATTCTCATGGCTTATTTTCTGTGCATTTTTCACTTGTGAAAGTTGAGTTCTATTTTATTAGAGGTGAGGTATTAAGGGGTGTTTTTTATTGTTTCATATTGCTTTTTCGCCTCTAACACAGAACGACATCTATAAAAAAATATGGCAGAAGTTGCCCCCTGCCTATTGTCTGCCACTTCTTCGGGGCTTTGCTTGTAATGTCTTTAAAGTTCTCCGAGCATTTCCTTTATTAGGTGTGTTGCTCCGGCATATTTATCAACTATAAAGAGTAGGTATCGTATGTCGAGTGTGATGTTGCGACATATTGTTGGATCATAGCTCATATCGCTCATCACGCCATTCCAAGCGCGGTCAAAATTGAGGCCTATTAGTTCGCCATTGGCATTGAGCACTGGGCTGCCACTGTTGCCACCAGTAGTATGACAGGTGCTAACAAAGCATATATGTAGCTTTTGGTCGAGAGGGTCGGCGTAGGGCAGGTAGGCTTTTTGTTTGTATAGGTCAGAGAGGCGTTGTGGTATGGTGTAGTCTGGGTTGTTGGTTTGACTTTTTTCTATTATGCCATCGAATGTGGTAAAATAGCTATAGCTAACGGCATCGTCGGCATCGTAGCCTGCCACATGACCGTATGAGATGCGCATAGTGAAGTTGGCATCGGGTGGGAAGATGCTGTCAGGATAGGCTTGCATTAAGGCTTTGATGTAGTTGTGGTTGAAGTTGGCAAGCTTTGGGTTTCGGTTGATGTTTTTGCGTTGACCGAGCAAGGCATCGCGCACAACAAGCATTTCGGTAAGTAATGTGTAGGCAGGATCGACTGTTATTTTGCTTGCCCAATGTTTGCTTTGGCGGAGTTTGTTGAATTTATTTTCATTGGCAAATACGCTATTGGCGTAGAGCGAATGAATGAACGACTCGGGCGAACCTTTCCAAGCTACCATACTCTTGGGCCAATATTGTTTAGGAAGGTTTTTGCAGTAGACGCTCCATACTGCGCATGCCATCTCTTCTGATAATGTTGCATCAAAATCTTTGAATGATATATTTGATTGTGTATCATCATCAGTTGCGTTGCGATAATAAGTATAGGCATATTGTAGTGCTTCGATGCCACCTCGTTGCACTATTTCGGTCCAATAGCTATAAGCTATAAGTGTCTGCGTGGTGTTAGAGTTGGCATAGTAGGCTTCATATTCACTCAGCAATGTGTCGCATAGTGCGCTTTTGCTACGTAGCTCGGCTTCAAAAGCTCGTTTTTTTTCTATAGCTTGTGTCTTGCGCAATCCGCTTACTTCGCCTTTCCACTTTTTCCAAGCATTGGATGTTTGTGCATTTTTGGCAGCATATTGTATGTTTACTTTTTCGCTTTTTGCCTGATATTTGTTCATTACATTGAGCTTAGCGGTGCGTAGCTCTATAAGTTTCGGATTGATAATGTTTTGCGTTGCTTCAATGTCGGTTGATGTAGCATAGAGGTTGGTAGTGCCCGGATAGCCTATCAGCATAGCAAAGTCGCCTTCAGCAACGCCTTTGGTGCTTATTCTGAGATGTTTCTTGGGGTGAAAAGGCACGTTGCTTGCCGAGTATTCAGCTGGGTTGTTGTCTTTGTCGGCATAAATGCGAAAGATGGAAAAGTCGCCAGTATGACGTGGCCAAACCCAGTTGTCAGTATCGCCACCAAATTTGCCTATTTCTGATGGTGGAGTTCCAACAAGGCGCACATCAGGGTATTCAGTATAAACAAAGAGCAGATATTGGTTGCCACCATAGAAGCTTTCAACTTCGGCTATGGTATATTTGCTGCTGGCTTGTCGGTTGTGCTCTATTTCACTAATGCGTTCTCTGATTGTTTTGCTACGTGCGTCGGCATTGGCAATGGTGTCGGTTTGTGCCAAAACTATGTCGGTTACATCTTCTATGTAGTTGAGTAGCTGCACACTAAGTTTGTGATGCTCGTAGCATGGCAGTTCTTCAGCTTTGCTCATAGCCCAAAATCCGTTGGCTAAGTAGTTGTGTTGCACTGAGCTATGCTGCTGTATGTATTGGTATCCGCAATGATGATTGGTCAGCACCAAACCGTCAGAGCTTACAATTTCGCCAGTGCAACCGCCACCAAACATTACAACTGCATCTTTGAGCGATGCGTGGTTGGCGCTGTAGATGTCGTCGGCACTAAGGCGCAGACCTTCGGCTTGCATTTGGGCGATGTTTTTGCCTATTAATGTTGGAATCCACATACCCACATCGGCGCGTGCAGCGGAAAGATGGAGGGTAAAAATAAAAAGTGTTGTGAGAAGTTTTTTCATGTCAGTGTCTTGTGTTGTTGTTGATAAAAAAAGATGTTAAAAGTTTTCGAGTTCGATAAAAAGTCGTTGTGTAGGCAAGCCCATAACGTTGTGATAGCTACCCTCTATGTGGTCTATTCCAACCAAGCCTATCCACTCTTGTATGCCGTAAGCGCCAGCTTTGTCGAGCGGATGATAGGTGTAGACATAGTGCTCAATAATGTCAGAGGTGAGTGGGCGCATCAATACTTTGGTTTTCACGGTAAAGCTCACTTGCTTGTCGCGCGAAGTGAGTGCTACGCCAGTAAATACGCGGTGAGCGTTACCTTGTAGGCGTGTAAGCATTTCTATAGCTTCAGCTTCAGATTGTGGCTTGCCAAGTATCTGCTTGTCGAGCACCACTACAGTGTCGGCAGTGATGAGTAGCGAGTTGCCATCAGCAAGAATATCGGTGTAGGCTTCGGCTTTTTTCTTGGCTAAATATTCGGGCACATATTTGGCTTTGAGTTTTGATGGATAACTCTCGCTAATGCCACTTTTGGCTACAATACTAAAATCGATGCCCATATTGCGCAATAGTTCTTGCCTGCGAGGTGAGTTGCTGGCTAATAAAATGCGTAGGTTATTGTTGAACATATTGTTGAGTTAATATATTCGGCAAATATAAACATAAGTTTTGTTATTTGTAGTACTATTATAAATAGGTATCATTATTTGGACACAGTTATTCCACTCAAGTTTCGCAAGTAGAAATGTACTACAAACAAGTCCCCAATATATGACCTTCCCATTAATTTTACTTTTTCTTTCCGCAAGACTCAACGATGATTG
>CAJONN010000221.1:3245-6503 GCA_905235955.1 uncultured Marinilabiliaceae bacterium | reverse complement strand
CGGAGTGGCAACAGCGACGAGTTCTTTTTGTTACTTTTTCTGTCGGCACAGAAAAAGTAAAATTAATGGGAAGGTCATATATTGGGGACTTGTTTGCAGTCCATTTTTACTTGCGAAACTTGAGCAATCTTAGTTAATTTTCTACTAAGGTTGCTTTTTCTTTTTCTTGTATTTACCTTTGTCTCATTAATTAAGTATATAGATGCTGAGTACTATTATAAAATTATCATCACTTCGTAAGCATACAGAATTGTTTGATGAACTAACTCTTGAGCAAGCTCGCAATATTGCTACAGAAGCATCAAAACAAGGCGTAGCAGGATGGATTTTGGAAAGGCTAAAAACTGATTATCAATCAGAACAAGGATACGAAATACTTAAAAACGAATTACTCAAGCAAACTCTTTTAGTTCATCTTAAAAATCAAGAAAATATATCTATCATAAATGAGATTTATCGCCTTTTAAACGCTGAAAATATTGAAGTTGTACTTCTGAAAGGTGGAGCGATGATGACATCTTATTATTCTCAACCATCTCTTCGGCCTATTGGCGATATTGATTTATGGATTGATAAAAATGATATATATCGTGCTCGTGATATTCTAATTGCAGCCGGAGCTGTTTCTACTAATACCGATCAGCCAGCAGTAATTGACATGGAGCACGCACATCTTGCAGCACTAATTTTTAGAGGGCAAATTGTTGAATTGCACCACCGTTTGTACAATATCGCATTTGATATGGAGTTGCCCAATGCTATATCATCATATATAGAACAACGAGGTAACTATTTGGTTTTAAATGAAAAAGCTATGTTTTTTCATTTGCTGACTCATGCAGGATTAGATACAATGCGAAGAGGACTTCGTGTAGGTTGGATTGTTGATATTCTTTTTATGCTTACTCAAAGTAAGAATCCGAAAGAACTTATTTCATTTGTTCGCCAATCTAATCCTAATGCTGAAATTCATCTTAAAAAAGTTATAGGTATGGCTATGACAATGATGAATGATGATATGCAATCACAATATATTATGATTGGGTTCAATCCAATAGAATTTGACCCTTTAGGTAAACTAAAAAAAATATCATCCTTACACCTTAAGTATATACTCTTATCTGCAAAAATTCACGACTTCTATATTCGCATTCATAATAAACATGGATTACGAGCTAAATTATTAGAAATAAAAACGATATTTACTTATGAAACAAATCGTACGCGTGAATATTATCGCAACAATTGTCTGTTTGTGGCATGGATTAGACGTATATTTGGAAAAGGTATTGTAAAGCGTGATTTATAATCGATTATTTATTATAAACTAAAATATATGAACCTGAAAAAGCTTCTTTCTCATTGGCCACACTTAGCCATAATAGTGGGTTTTGTAGTGCTTAGTGTAGCCTATTTCTTCCCCGTAGTAGAGGGCTTACACTTGCCACAAATGGACAATACACACGCCATAGGTGCGGCACAAGAGCTGAAACAATATGAGCAAAACACTGGCGAGCATGCACAGTGGACTGATTCGATGTTTGGTGGTATGCCTGCCTATCAAATCAAAGGCGACGCTTCGCACAATGTGTTTCATGCTATCAACGCATGGCTCAGATTGGGCTTGCCTTACACCACTATTGCCATTCTCTTCCTCTACATGCTTGGCTTCTACGTGCTAATGGTTTCGCTCAAGATAAACCGATGGATAGCTGTAGCAGGCGCTGTGGCTTTTGCCTTTGGCTCATACAATATTATCATCATCATAGCTGGGCACATCACCAAAGCCTACGCCATAGCACTTATGCCCGCCGTAATAGCTGGCGTGATGCTCACATTCAACGGCAAACGCATAGTGGGTGCCATATTTACCACCATCGCCCTCGGATTGCAACTTGCCTACAACCATGTGCAGATAACATACTATTTGGCATTGGCACTCATTCCGCTTGTTGTAGCACAATTTGTTTTTGCACTGAAAGATAAAAAACTACCCGATTTTGCTAAGAACATCGGAGTACTTGCTGTTGCCGTAGTTTTGGCTGTTTTGCCCGGACTTACCAACATGTGGACTACCTACGAATATGGCAAATATTCTATCCGTGGAGCATCAGAGCTTACAAGCAATAAGACCGATGGCGAGAAGAAAGATACAGGCATCGACAAAGATTATGCCTTTAGCTGGAGCTACGGAGTGCACGAAACGCCTACGCTTTTCATACCAAACGTTGTGGGCGGAGCATCCGAACCAATAGGCTACGACAACAAAGCTGTGCAAAAACTCGACTCGCAGTTGCGCACCGCAGTGGCTGAGCAAGTGTCGGCCTACTGGGGCGGCAGGTCGTTTACATCTGGTCCGGTATACATTGGCGCAGTTGTATTCTTCCTCTTCTTCTTGGGTTGCTTCTATTACAATGGACGCGAAAAATGGTGGCTCATTGCTGCTACCATTCTGTCGATATTCCTTGCATGGGGCAAAAATTTTGCTCTGTTCAACGATTTTATGTTCTATTATTTCCCCCTCTACAACAAATTCCGCACAGTAGAAATGGCTCTCGTTATAGCCTCTGTAACAATGCCACTGCTTGGTATGCTCGGACTAAAAGAGATATGGGATAATCCGGAACGTATACGCTACGAAACGGGCAAATTCTTTGGTGCTGTAGCACTTACGGCAGGTGTGTCGTTGCTGATAGCTGCCGTGCCAACACTCTTCTACGATTTTCTTACACCTGATGAGCAGAGCCAATTTGCAGTTATGGCGCAGCAAAACCCCATATACATCGCATTTCAGCAAGGCATTGTCGATGCGCGCATCTACCTCACTCGCTCTGACGCTATGCGCTCTGCCGTGTTTATATTGCTTGCATCATCGGCTTTGTGGTTTTTCTCTACAAGGCATCTGAGCGACAAAATAGCTTTTGCAACCATCATCACACTTATTTTGATTGATTTGTGGCAAATAGACAAGCGCTATTTGAGTGAGAAAAATTTTGAACGTACTTCGGCACGCACATCGTTTGTAATGTCAGATGCCGACAAAGCTATTCTGTCTGACAAAGATCCACACCGTGTTATGGCTCTCTATACCAATCCGTTCAACGAAGTTTATACATCATATTTTCATCAGTCGGTAGGTGGCTATCATGGTGCTAAACTGCGTAGATATCAAGATGTTATAGATAGATATTTGAGTACAGAATATCAAACTATTGTTGGCGCATTGCAAAAACAAGACATTGAGGGCATTGAGCAAAC
>CAJONN010000221.1:0-3222 GCA_905235955.1 uncultured Marinilabiliaceae bacterium | reverse complement strand
ACCAAATATCTCATTTACAATCCGAAGCAAAAACCTATCTACAATCCGTATGCACTTGGTGCTGCTTGGCGTGTGAGCGAAGTGGTGTCAGCTGCTACCCCTGATGATGCTATTCGCCTAATTGGAGAAAACAACTTAGCCGAAGTTGTCGTAATAGAGAATGCTCAAGCCTCATCGCAAGCTGACTCAACGGCAAACATTGTGCGTACCTCGTATGCACCAGATGCGCTTGAATATCACTCAGTTGCGCAAACCGATGGCGTTGTTGTCTTCAGCGAAATATTCTATGATAAAGGTTGGAAAGCCTTCATCGACAACAAAGAGACTGAGATACTGCATGCCAACTACATTTTGCGCGCACTACAAGTGCCTGCGGGCGAACATACTATTAGGTTTGAGTTCCGCCCACAATCGTATATTGTTGGCAATGTTGTTTCGGCCATAGCATCGGTATTAGTTGTGTTGTTACTCATCGGAGCTATTGTTTACGAAATAAAAAAAGAGAAAGTCTAAAGGTATATTTATCAGAAAGATACACCTAAAAAGAAGTTTTTTTTGATACACAATCAGTCAGCCTATGAAAGAGAATCGAAATGTCTATCGCAATCTGACACAAGATGAGATAGCACACCTGCTGCATCAGGGTAACATTGCAACCGATTGGAACAATGTTTTGGTTGCCAACGACTTTGCTTTTAGCAAGGTCAGAAATGTAGCATTCGACGGACGAGTAGAGATAGGCTCCAACGTTACACTGCGCAACATACGTGTGTCGTTGGCCAACTATCGCATTGGCAACAATGTTAGCATCATCGACTGTGGCAGCATAACAGCCGACTCTGATAGCACCTTTGGCATCGGCTACGATGTGGCGGTAGTAAACGAAGCTGGTGGGCGCGAGGTGCGTTTGTCGGCCGACCTTACCAACAACATTGCCTACATTGTGGCTATGCATCGTTACAATCAGCAGATGATACAAGGCTACAATAGGCTTGTCGACACAGAGGCTGCGCTCATCAGAGGCAAAGCCCTAATAGCTGATGGTGCTACAATTATAGGCTGCCAAACCATCAGGAATGTGCGCATTGGTCAAAGTGCTCGTCTTGATGGATGTGCCTTGCTCGAAAATGGTACAATACTCTCTTGCAAAGGTCAGCCAGCCATTGTTGGCTCTAACGTCATAGCACACAACTTTGTGATAGCTGAGGGCGCACAAATAACCGATGCAGCAACCATCAAAGGTGCATACATTGGGCAATGCTCGCAAGTGGGTAGTAATTTTTTTGCTGAAAATTGCCTTATTTTTTGCAATTGCCAACTTTTCAATGGTGAGGCAGTATCAGCATTTTGCGGTCCGTTTACCGTTTCGCATCACAAAACATCGCTACTCATTGCAGCCATATACTCATTCTTCAATGCAGGCAGCGCTACCAATGCCAGCAACCACCACTATCGACTCGGTCCGTCGCATCAAGCAGTGTTCGAACGAGGTGTAAAGACAGGTAGTGGCAGCTATATACTTGAGCCAGCTCACATTGGCGCATACACCATAGTTGTTGGTCATCACAAAAACTACCCAGATACAACACGTTTCCCATTCTCTTATCTAATAGAAAAAAATGGCGAGAGCTATCTCATGCCAGCGCAAAACTTGCACACCATAGGCATCTTTCGCGACGAACGTAAATGGATGAAGCGCGATGGTCGAATAGATGATATAGCGCGCGACCAATACACCGTTGATGTGTTCAATCCGCTCACCATATCGCAACTTATAGGTGCAGCCAAATATGCTGAAGAACTTTGTGAAAAAACTAATGGCGACACTGTTTTGGCCAATGGTTATCGGATATCGAAAGGTTTGCTACAACGAGCCGCTAAAGCATACAATGAAGTAGCACAAGGCTATGTAGTCGGCAGTTATTTGCAGTCGCAAGATGCTGATGGTGCAGCACGCTCGTGGGTCGACTGTGGCGGACTTATTGTGCCAAAAGAACAACTCGACACGCTCGAAATGAACTTGGCAGAAGGACTCTACACCTCGGTAGCTGACATTGCAAAAGCCTTCAAAACCATGGCTAACTACTACACCAACGACAATGCTGCATGGTGCGCCAAAGCTGCTCATGAATATTATGCTGCCGACGGACAAACCGATTATGAGAATGCCATGAAGGTTATCGACTGCTACACCAATATGCTCAACTACATGGTAGCCGATGCGCACAAAGATTTTGCTAAGCGACTATCTACCGGCTATGCCCTCGACGATAGTGAACAAGCCTACCATGAATATACGCTCATAAAAGGCACGCCAGATACCAACAAAGACGTTGAGCTATGCAAAGAGTATGTGGAAAGCAAAATGGAGTATGCAAAAAAACTTTTGAGTTTTAAATTATAAGTTGTTAAATTACAGACTTTTACAATGAAACAATACATTGCAATTGTTGCATCAGCAACAACATTTTTGTTTGCAAACAATGCAAAAGCACAATTCATAAACGACCCGTATGATTATCAGCGCATAGAAGCCTCGTATGTAAATCAGGCACTTGTAGTTGATATAGATGACGAAACCGACACACAGCACACCAAAGGTGCCGAAATTAGCTACATCAAAGGGCTAAACATCACCACTCGTCTTCCACTATTTCTTGAACTTGGCGGACAACTTGTTGTAACTCATTCAAACGAAAAAAACAACGGTAAAACTGAGAAATATACCTTTGCCAATATAGCTATACCAGTAAATTTGGCATATAAATTGGCATTTGAAAACAGTTCAAACTTTAGCATATTACCTTATGTTGGTCCGAACTTTAAGCTAAACATCATTGGTAGGTATAAAAAGGATGATAACAAAATATCATTTTTCGACAAAGATGATGTAGAGCATAAAGCTCACCGCATTCAGATCGGATTGAATTTGGGCATAGGAGTCAACATAGCTTCGCATCTGTATGTTGGCTATCGTTTTCAGCCCGATTTTACTAAGTATATAGAAGATGGTGATAACGAATATAAAACATACGCCAACTATTTCACATTTGGCATAAACTTCTGATATTATTACCAAAACAGTAGTCAGAGCATTTTGCTGAAATAGCAAAATAATTTATGTTTGAACGCAGATTTCGCTGATTGAGCAGATTTTATAATCAAATCAATCTGCGCCATCTGCGTTCCTCACTTTCCAAAATATTCTCTATTTTTGCTAAA
>CAJONN010000220.1 GCA_905235955.1 uncultured Marinilabiliaceae bacterium | reverse complement strand
AGCCTTAAAAACGCTCAACTTAAAGATGTTGCCTCACAGCCCGAAGGCGAAAAATGGGTGCAAAGTTTCAAAGCCAACAACAAAACATACTACATATCACTCATCAACACCAACCTATGGCAAGTGGGCACCAACATCATAAGTGCCTACGTATCAGTGCAAAGCGACGACCCAACAACACTTTACAAATTGGCAACCGAAACATTCACTATCGACATTGATCCGCAATCAACCAACGGCACATCAGCCAACAATAAGCCACTTACCCCAAATGCCAACCGACTCTATAGTGGCAGCATCAGCCTCAGCAGTGCAGGACACTGGCGTATACACCTCACTGTGCGCGATGCTGAAGGCAACATTGTAGCAGGTGGCGACAACTTAACCGATGGACATAGTTCACTCTACTGGGATATAACGCTTTGATTATAAACAAAATAAATTATCCAACAAAATAAAAATAAACTATATGAAATTAAGAAAATTCTTAGCCTTTACACTAATGGCTACAACAGCACTCAACTTCATCGCATGCGACGATGACGACGACGATGACAATTCTGAAACTGAGCAAATCAACACTTTCTTACAATCAAAAACTAAAGTGCAAGAACTCTCTTTTAAAACTGATGACGAACAATATGAAATTTCGGCCTATGCAAACAACAATTTTCATGTAGGTTACAACGAAATATTTTTCGTTGCACAAAACACTAATGGTGAATACATAAAAGACTTCAGCATCAGCAATATAGCTCCACTTATGCACATGGTGAAGATGGACATGTATCATAGCACACCTACATCAGGCACGGCAGAAAATTTTGACAATCAGCCTGAAGCTCTGAAGCGTGCTTGGGTGTCGTTCATAATGGCATCATCAAAAGAAGTTGGCAGCTGGTACATATCATACGATGCTACAGTACTCGGCAAAACATCTAAACTTGAAAAAGCAGAGTTCGAGACAATTAGTGCAATCGATGGACAAAGATGGGTACAGAGTTTCAAAGTTGATAACAAAACATATTTTGCTTCACTTGTCAATCCTTCAGCATGGGAAGAGGGCATTAACACCATAAATGCTTACGTATCAGTGCAAAGCGATCCGCGAACCAATCCATACCTCTTGGCTTCTGAGAAATTCACTATCGAAATAGACCCTCGTATGCCTGATATGGGCAACCACACTTCGCCAGACAACAAGGAACTTACTCCTAACGACAACGGACTCTACAGCGGCACTATCAACCTCACCATGACCGGACTTTGGCGCATACACTTCACAGTGAAAAACGCAGAAGGCAAAATAGTAGCTGGTGGCGACGATCAAAATGATGGCCTTAGCTCGCTCTATTGGGACGTAACGCTCTAATTCTCACCATTCTAACACTCCACAAGCAAGCATTATGCTATCTTGTTTTATAATATCTACTTTCTTTTCAATTCAGACGACCGACACTATTACTCATCAAGAGATCGACGAAGTAGTAATAGTGTCGGCAACCTCTGACGGCAAGCAACGCTCAGCCAAAGGACAAGCAGCCAACATCGACGAACATTTAGCAGAGTTGTCGCATGTAGCATTGGTAAGGCGTGGCTCGTATGCACTCGAACCAACCATAAACAACATGCAAACCGAGCGCATATCGACCACTATCGATGGCATGAAAATATTCTACGCTTGCACCGACAAAATGGACCCCGTAACAAGCTACGTAGAGAGTGGCAACTTGCAGAGCATAAGCCTCAACTCAGGCTTGAATGGCAATCCGCAATCAACAGGCAACATTGGTGGCAGCCTCGACCTCAAGCTACGCAAAGTAGGCTTCGATGCCACGCCACACCACATTAGCGCACAAGCTGGCTACGAGAGCAACGGACAATTGCAAGTATATGGTGCCGATGTAGCCTTGTCGGGCAACAAAGCGTATGGCAATGCTGGCCTATTCTTTCGTCATGCCGAGAACTACAAAAAAGGCGGTGGCGAAGAGGTGGAGTTTTCACAATTTCAGAAGGTTAACACATTTGCCAACTTAGGTTTTCGTCTGTCAGAAAAAAACATCTTAGAGAGCACCTTCATATATGACCGCGCCACCGACGTGGGCTATCCGGCATTGGCTATGGACGTAAGCACCGCAGAGGGCATAATAGCCTCATTGTCAGTACGACACCTGTTTAGCGATAGCTTTTTCAATTCGTGGGAAACAAAAACATACTACAACCACATAAGGCACATAATGGACGACACACACCGCCCTGATGTAGTAATACACATGGATATGCCCGGACTAAGCTATACCACAGGACTTTACAGCTTGCTAACAGCCTCAACCGACAAACATCAGGCACAACTAAACTACGACATATACTACAATCGTCTCTTTGCCGACATGACTATGTATCCGGGCGGAGCAGCACCAATGTATATGGTAACATGGCCCGATGTAGGCACTCTCTGCACCGGCTTAGCTGCATCAGACAACATAATTCTGAGCCAAAAACAAGCCGTAGGAATTTCGCTAAAATGGGCGTGGCAACATCAGCGCATCAACGACGATGAAGGACTGAAAACACTAAGCATCTTCTTCCCCAAAATGCACGACGCTTACTATCAGATAATAGGCAGAGTAGCAGCACATTATACCTTTGCAGGCAAAATAGGCAAACTACAAATAGGTGGCGGATGGGGCAGCCGAGCTCCAACAGTAACCGAAGCATACGGCTACTACCTCAACAACATATTTGACCAATACGACTACATTGGTTCGCCACAACTGAAAAACGAATCGGCATTTGAGCTAAATGCTTTGGCACGACTAATAGCCATACCCCAACTTAGCATCACAGCCGAAAGCAATGCATTCTTCTTCTCAAACTACATCATTGGTCAGCACGAAGAACGCCTCTCACCAATGACATTAGGCGCAAAAGGCGTAAAAATATACAACAATATCAACCATGCAACCATCAGCAACACCACCCTACGCGCCCTATGGCAACCGCTAACAGCACTCAGCCTCAATGCCGAAGCCACCTACGCCACTGGCACCGACGACGAAGGCGACAACCTGCCTCTTATAGCTCCATTTACCTATAAAACAACATTAGCCTTTTCGGCAAAAAAAATAACAACCCGAATAACACTCATAGGCAATGCCGAGCATAGCAACTACGGCAAAAAATATGGCGAAACATCCACCGATGCCTACGCCATAGTCAACTTCAATGCGCAATACGACATAGCCACGCGCTACACCAACATAGCCCTCAGATTGGGCGTAGAAAACATTGCCGACCGCAACTACACCACATATTCTGACTGGTGCCACATACCCCAAAAAGGTCG
>CAJONN010000219.1 GCA_905235955.1 uncultured Marinilabiliaceae bacterium | reverse complement strand
GGGATAGAGCTCCACGATGTCGCGCACAAACATTGGTCCGCGCTCCCAAAATATGTTCATCACCTCTTCCTCTTTGTTTGTTAGTTTTTCCATCGCATTGCTATTTTCAACGATGCAAATATAACTATATTTTTAATTTGTGCAACTATTTATTATAGTTATTTGCAATTATTTTTGTAGTTGAATGTTATTTTTATGCATTTTTGCCCCAATTTTTACCCTACAATGGGTTATTTTTCTCCCATTTTTACCCCACAAAGCCTATTTTCGTGTCAGAAAAGCCATTTTGACCAATACACATGGTCTCATCTCACAATTAGTTTTTTGCTTTCGGCTCATTCATTTTTCTTTGTATCGGAAACAGAAAAAAATAGGATAATGAATACAGCAAATCAGAAAAACGGATTGGCACATCAATGCCACTCTCTTGTGCTACGAGCTGTGCACCACACCATACAACAAGGCGTTATTGATATCAATACTGAGCGTTGCAAAGGTTGCGGACTATGTGTGGCAACTTGTCCTGCGCAGACGCTACAACTGTCGGCTCTGGTCAATAAACGTGGTTATCATTATTCTACGCAAATAGCTGAAGCTCACTGCATTGGTTGCGCTTCGTGCGCACTTATCTGCCCCGATGCTTGCATCAGCGTATATCGTACAAGTCTTACTCATCGCACATCTATCTGACAACAATATGCAAGACAATGAAGTAATGTTGCTCAAAGGCAACGAGGCACTTGCTATGGCAGCTATCCGCTATGGTGCCGATGCCTATTTTGGTTATCCCATAACGCCTCAGAGCGAAATAATGGAGACTTTGGTGGCACAAAAGCCTTGGCTGTCGACAGGTATGGTTGTGATACAAGCCGAGAGCGAGGTGGCGGCAATAAATATGGTATATGGCGCAGCGTCTACAGGGCGATGCGCATTTACATCGTCGTCAGGACCGGGCATTAGCCTTATGCAAAATGGCATATCTTATTTGGCAGGTGCCAATTTGCCGTGCGTTGTTGTAAATGTGATGCGTGGCGGACCGGGACTTGGCACCATCTCGCCTTCGCAAGCCGACTATTTTCAGGCTACACGTGGTGGTGGGCATGGCGACTATCGTACTTTGGTTATTGCGCCATCGAGTGTGCAAGATATGGCCGACTTTGTAGCAATAGCGTTCGATTGGGCTTTGCGCCACCGCAATCCGGCAATGATTTTGGTTGATGGCACTATTGGACAAATGATGGAGAAGGTTGTGTTGCCGCCATTTCGTCATCGATTATCGGCCGAAGAGGTGAAAGAACAACGTCCATGGGCTTCAACTGGCAAAACTACCAACCGCAGCAGAAACCTCATATCGTCGCTCCAACTCGACCCACTCAAAATGGAGCAGCGCTGCCTCGAACGTGAACAACGTTACCTGCAAGCCCAACAAACCGATGTCAGATATGAAACACTCAGCACCGACGATGCCGAATATCTGCTCATAGCTTTTGGCTCAGCAGCACGCATCTGTAGCAAAACGGTAAGTTTGGCTCGTGCACAAGGCATCAAGCTCGGACTGATACGCCCCATCACGCTTTGGCCTTTTCCTTCAGAGGCTATCAAGAGCATAGCACGCCATGCTAAAGGCATTTTGGTGGTAGAGCTCAATAGCGGACAGATGATAGACGATGTGCGCCTTGCCACAGCCGACAGCATCGAGATAAAGCATTATGGCAGACTGGGTGGCGTTGTCTTCACTCCTGACGAAATTCTGACAGCATTCACCAACTCCTTTCTACACTAAATTTTTTTTGGTTATGAACAATGTAGCACATTCACCGCAAAACCTTATATATCAGAAGCCTAAGTTGCTTACCGATGTTAATATGCACTATTGTCCGGGCTGTAGTCATGCCACAGTCAACAAGCTTATTGCAGAGGTAATAGAGGAGATGGGCATCAGCACCGAAGAAGTTATAGGTGTGTCGCCTGTAGGCTGCGGAGTTTTCATCTACAACTATATCGACATCGATTGGGTAGAGGCGGCTCATGGCAGAGCACCAGCTGTAGCAACAGGCGTAAGCAGGCTCAACCCGGGCAAGCTCGTCTTCACTTATCAGGGCGATGGCGAAGTTACTGCTATTGGCATTGGCGAAGCTATACACGCTTGTGGTCGAGGCGAGAATATTGCTATCATCTTTATTAATAATGCTGTTTTTGGCATGACCAACGGACAGATGGCACCAACAACGCCGCTTGGCATGGCTACTACCACTTGTCCCGATGGTAGGTCGGCCGAACTGAATGGTTATCCGCTCAAAATGGCAGAGATTTTTAGCAAAATAGACGGCACTTGCTACGTTGCAAGGCAGGCTGTAAATACTTATAAGGCTGTGAAGAAGACCAAAAAAGCTATACGCACAGCTTTTGAAAATTCGATACAAGGCAAAGGTACATCAGTAGTTGAGATTATTTGTGCATGCCCAACCAACTGGAAAATGACACCAGCAGAAGCCAACCAATGGATAAGCGACAATAGCGTAAAGAGTTTTCCGCTTGGAGTGTTCAAGAAGAGTCGGCCTAAGTTCTAAGTTTTAAGTTTTAAGTTATAAGTTTTAAGTTTTAGGTTATAAGTCCTAAGTTATAAGTTTTATGTTGCACGAAATAATAATAGCAGGTTTTGGCGGACAAGGTGTGTTGTCGATGGGTAAGATTTTGGCATACGCTGGCGTTATGAATGGCAAGGAGGTTACGTGGTTGCCATCGTACGGACCAGAGCAGCGTGGTGGCACGTCGAATGTTACGGTTGTCATCAGCGATGAGAAGATTAGTTCGCCTGTTGTTGGCTCGTTCGATATAGCTATTGTGCTCAATCAGCCTTCGCTCGATAAGTTTGAACCTATGGTAAAGAGTGGCGGAAAACTGCTCTACGATACCTATGGCATCACCCGTCAACCAACAAGAACTGACATCGACCATTTCCCCATCGATGCTACGCAAATGGCTGTAGACAATAATATGCAAAAGATGGTAAACACTATAGTTTTGGGCGCACTATTGGGCATAGATGCTATTGTTACCACTGATGATGTAATGCATAGCTTGCAAAAAACTTTGCCTCAACGCTATCATCATCTGCTGCCAGCCAACGAACAAGCACTTTTGCTTGGTATGCAAGCTATTCAGCAACCACAGAAATAGAGTAAACTCAAGTTTCGCAAGTGAAAAATGCCCAGAAAATAAGCCATGAGAATGGGCGAAAAGAATATTCCCAACAAATAGCCTTCCAACAATAAGCACGGAACCCGATTTTCACCTCGCGGTTGTCGCCTTTGGCACGGAGCGTAAAGAAAATTATCGTAGCGAAGC
>CAJONN010000218.1 GCA_905235955.1 uncultured Marinilabiliaceae bacterium | reverse complement strand
TAACTCGCTTCGCTCAAACAGAAAATCGTTTTTAACGCTTCACTACGATAATTTTCTTTACGCTCCGTGCCAAAGGCGACAACCGCGAGGTGAAAATCGGGTTCCGTGCTAATTGTTGGAAGGCTATTTGTTGGGTATATTTCTTTCGCCCCATTCTCATTGCTTATTTTCTGTGCATTTTTCACTTGCGAAACTTGAGTATGTTTATCATTGCTTTAGCGAAAATAAAAATATTTAACATTAAACAAAAACACTATATATCAGCAAATTACAGACTATTTTCAGTACCGAATTATAGCATTAAACAATAAAACAGACATCGTAAATTTGGAAAATAGAAAGAAAGCGCATATCTTTGCATCATCAAAAAAAGAGAGCAACATCTCACAATAATGGTGTGGTAGTTCAGCTGGTTAGAATACGTGCCTGTCACGCACGGGGTCGCGAGTTCGAGTCTCGTCCATACCGCTAAAGGAAACAAGTGATTTTGTTTCCTTTATTTGTATTTATGAAAACCTCATTTATGTGAAAATTGATACTATAAGTACATATTTTTTATAAAAAAAGAAAAAATAAGAAAATTAATACTTAAATTAGCGTCATTGATTTTTATACAGATCTGAGAGATATTTTATAATTTTTTAAAAAGTACAAAATGTCATATACTGAAGTTAGAAGACTTATTGATGAAGGGCAACTCGAGCAAGCGATCAACGTAGCAAGATTTGATATTGAACAAGAAAAAAATGAATGGTCATGTTTAGGTCTTTTTGATGTAATAAAAGAATGTTGCATAAAAGAGATTAACGAAGGGCATGATGAGAGAGCTGAGAAATGCTTGAGCCAAATGGAAGTCGTTGCTCGTGGCGTAAGAGATACGGCTAAAGCTGCTAAAACCATTGAAAACCTACGACTAAGAATGATCCCTAATGCTAATGTTGTATTGGTTGCTATGCGTACAGCACGCCAAGGCAATGCACACGATGCGTACGAAACTGTACACGCTGCACATCACAATGCATCGCTCGACGAACGCCTACACGAGCAATATGGTCAAATAATATACTACTATTTGCGTGAAGGATTGCGCGTAATGGGTCAGAGTGCAGCACAAGAGGCACTTGACGAATACTTGAGCCTTAACAATGAGCGTCCGTCAACATTGCACTCATCAATAGCCAATATGGCATCGCACGTATGTGCTGAATATCCAGAAATCAAACTACTTCAGTTTATCAAAAAATGGGGCATCGAGAACCTTATGGAGGCAGACTTTAAGCCCGTAGAACTCGCTGACCGCAATATCGCCCCACTCTATCAGCGCCTTATCGACAGATGCGTACAACTTGGCGAACCTTTGGAAGAGATAATAAACCTATTTACACAAAATAGCAACATTAGCGGTGAAGAGGTTATTGAACGCTTCTGCCGACGCTCATATAGCACTGTGTATGAAGCCACTAAGCGCAGCAGCAAAGATGTAATAGAGGCTGCTTTGACGTATGCCGAACAGGTAAACGGCAAGCCATTACAAAACCAATATCACTCAAAGTTGCTCAACATTGTGTTGCAAGTGGCTCAAGACGACATAAAAGCAGCTTTTGCCAACTTCATTGAACTTTGGGGCTTCAGCAACTTCAGAGAAGAAGATTGGCAAAAAGGACACAAAGGCACAAAAGAGTTGCCATCGTTAGCTCAGCGTGCACTGCAAACATACATTGAAAGCCTAAGAATAAATAGGCGACAAGCATCGGCCGACTTTGAAAAATGGATTGATACAGCTCTTGAGCACGACCCTAAAAACGAGTACAACTTGCGCCAAAAAGCTCGCTTGCTAACGCTCAAAGGCAACAAGGAAGAGGCTATAGCCATATACAAAAAATTGCTCTTGAACGCAAACAAATCGTATATATGGAACGAACTTTCGCAAACTACCGACGATACAGACCTCAAGAAAGCCGCACTTTGCAAAGCCATACTATGCGAAACAAGAGAAGAGATGCTTGGCGACATTAGACTGAAATTGGCAGAAATAATGATTGAAGATGGGCAGCAAAACGAAGCTCTATATGAGTTGCAAACATACTACAACGTATACACACAAAATCAGCTCAGAATAAAGCCTGCATTCGACACACTACAGAAACGAATAGAGCCCGGCATCAAACCTACAGCCAACAACAAAACATACTATATAGAAAATAGCAGCGCAGCCAACAAATTTATACTTAGCGATGCAACAACAACAACAATGAAAGCCATTGAGGTGTTGAAACGCAAAAATAAAATAGCTGGGAATAAAGAATATATAGTTGTAACACTTCTTTCAGCCAATGGCGACAAAGCACAAATAGACCTCGACAAACTGAACTTGAATGAAGGCGAATCGCCACTCAACAAGGTATACGAAGTAACCTTTATTGAGAATGAAGACAAGTTGAAGATATTTGATGCCAAAGAGACAAGCAAAGAGCTCGACCTCAGCTCGATGCTTACCGCAGGCTATGTTGATGGACTTGACAGAGCACGTGGATGGTATCACATCTATGGTTGCGACTCGGCTCACTACGTAACAGAAAATCCGACAGTAGAGATCAGAATAGGCGACTTTGTTGAGTTCTACCCTATTGTACCCAAAGACAACCAATTCAAAACAGCAGCTGTTGTTGGTCCGATAAGCTACCGCGATGGCGTAGAACGCTTTGGTACACATTTGGCTGTAGTAGCTCGCATAGACTATAGCAAGCACCAGTTCAATTGCATTTGCGAAGATGGGCAACAAGGTTTGGTAGGCTACGACAATGGCAGTGCGCCCCAGCCCGGTGAGATGCTCAGAGTAGCTTATATAGTAAAAAAAGATAAGACTAAAGAGACCACATACGTGAAATATGTAAGCGTAGAGCCAACCAACGAAGAGTGCGAAACGCTACGCAAGACAGTTACTGGTCCGATACACTTGTTGCGCAACGAAAAAGGATTCGACTACGGCTTTGTCAACTACGACAACCACGGATACTATGTATCTGGTTATCAGCTAAAAGGCAAAGACATAGTTGAAGGTGACATCATAACAGCCAAAGTTGTAAACAATGGCGACAATTGGTTTTCGTATGAAATAGAAAAAGCATAGCAATACAAATTTTATATTGTTAAAAGAGGAGATGTAACATATATTTTGCATCTCCTCTTTTTATTTGACTACGCAGAATTTTTGTTTCGCTCAATCATTTTCAAGTCTTGCAGAAAAATTTTTTTTCTCAAGTTTCGCAAGTGAAAAACGCACAGAAAATAAGCCATGAGAATGGGCGAAAGGGGTATAACCGACAAATTGCCTTTCAACAATTAGCACGAAACC
>CAJONN010000217.1:4723-8103 GCA_905235955.1 uncultured Marinilabiliaceae bacterium | reverse complement strand
CTCAACAATGGAAGCCATCATGTGGCACGGCTCGCCCGACTCCGACGCTCGCTGGACAATAGAGAAATTCCGTGCCCTCAGCAAGCAAGAACGCGATGCTGTGATTGCATTTGTTGATGCGATATGATAGATTGCATTATTGTTTGAAAAATTACATCAGAGAAACAAATCGAGACGCGCATACCATTGTATTCACGCCTCGATTTGTTATTTTTATGCAATAAAACGCAAATAGTCAATAACTTACTTTATGATATTCCATTCAGAAATGCAGTCAAACCATCTTCGCGTTCAAGACCAAATTTCTTTCTGAGTCGGTAACGCATACTCTCTACACCACGCACCGAAATATTGAGTAACGGTGCCATCTCTTTCGACGAAAGATCCATCTTAATGTAAGCACACATCATACGTTCGTTGTTAGAAAGGTCAGGATAACGCTCCGATAGTTTTTTGATAAAATTGTTATGTATTATATCAAACTGCTCTTCTACACGCTTCAGCAAATCGTCGTTTTCTATGTTGCTCTCTATTTTGCTGTTGAGTGCTACAAGCTGTTGGCTACCCATGCGCGATTCACCTGCTTTTATGGCAGTAACCACCTTGCCTATTTCGTCTTTCACCTCTATAAGCATTTCGTTTTTGCGCGCTATGTTTATCATTAGGTTGGCCATCTCTTGGCTCTTGTGTTTCAGGTCAAACTCAAGCTTCTCTTTTTCAAGCAGCATTATCTGTTGTTTTTGGCGCTCGCGCTCTTCCTCAAATTCTTTCTCCTGCGTCTCCATCTTCTCATCCATCAGAGCTATAGCTTTGCGTTTTTTGTGGTCGATGCGTTTGCGGTCGAGCAACACAAGCAGTATAAGCAGTCCGATAATGAGTATTATTATGGCTATTTTTGCCCAAATAGTGCGATACCACGGAGGTAATATTTCAAAACGTATGCTGTCGGTTGCATATATGTCGGTACTCGAAAATGCTTCTACTTCAAAAGTATATTGACCTTCAGATAAGTCGCTATACTCTTTTGATTTTGATGTTGTTAGCGCCGACCAATCTGAGCCTGTTATGCGATACCTAAAGTTGATATTATTTTGGCAAAATATGTCAACATCGTAGTCGAAGCGAATTGTGTTGTTTTTGTAGTTTAGCACAATGTTGGGCTTGTGCTGCATAAAGTTGCGCGAGTAGATGACTGAGTCATTGTTGTTGGTAAGCGATATTTTGTTGATACCAAACGAATGATTGTGAAACGATTGCCCAGAGCGTATTTTTTGTGTTTCGAGCAAAGCGAATCCGTTGCATGTAGGAAATATGTATGCCGTATCGGATATAGGGAAGATGTTGATGAAGTTTTTGGGCATCTCAACAATGTCTTGATTTATTGGTATGGTGATAACATTTTTAAGGTTGTTGCCCACATTACCAATGCTTATACGTCCTTTTTTTATGCTAAGCAGCTTATTATTAGCCTCTTTGATAAGCTGATAGCCACTATGATTGGCAAGTTGTGTTTCAAATGTTGTAGCACGGTCGAATAGGTGATTGTGATGGTTGTATCGGTAGAGTCCGTTAGACGTTTCGGCACATATACGCCCATTGATTATGGCAATGGTTAGCACCATACCGTGCACTCCGTCGGTTTCGTCAAATACTGTTCGCTCTTGCAATGTTTTGAGTTCGTTGTCGAGCACGAGGCGCACTATCGAAGTACCATCGCAATACCACACTATGCGTGCCGATTCTTGCTCAATAAATTCAAATGATCCGTTAGCATTCTCTACTTTGTGGCTGATGCGCCAATGTCCGTTTTCTTTGCAAGCTACATACAAGCCTTGATACGAACCAATAAACATCATGTCGGTGCGCCCTACTATTGGCTGGCAACACCATGCGCCTGTCATACCCTCTATCTCAGTGCAAGTATGGTTGTTTACTATCATCAGTCCTTTGTCGTGCAAGCAAAATAGCTCATCGCCAACTTTTTGCAAACTCCACACTTGTCCGCCCGAATTTTCTACGAGCTGAATGTTGCTTATTTTGTATTTGTTGTTTGCATCGAAGTTGGCAACGTAGAGTCCGCGATTGGTGCCCAAGTATATCAAGTTGTCTTTTACGGCAACGGCATATCCGCTACCAAACGACAGTCCGTTGGTCTGCAAATCTGATATGGGCATATTGAGCATTGCGTATGATAGTCCGCGGTCGAGTCCGGCCCACACATTGCCTGCATTGTCAAACGAAACTGAGAGTACTGTATTATCTTTCAGTCCGTTACCTTCATTGATGTTGATTACTTCGTTGGTATTCGTATCGATGATAAGCAAACCATTTTGTATTGTTCCTGCAGCAATAATATTGTCGTGCGTGTCGAGGCAGAACAGTTCGTTGGTTTTTAGTTGCTCGTCGGCTGGTGTTCTAAAAGGTGTTATCTTGTTTTTGTCGGCATAATATAGTCCGCTACGCATCATACCTACCAAAAGTCCATCTCTGAATGGTTTTAGGCAACGTATATACCAGTCGGCTGTTGTTTGTGTGTGTTGCATTGCAAAGAGCGAGTTGCCTACAATCATCCAGATGCCATTGTCGGTGCCAACGTATGGCACATCGTTGACTACTGCCATACATACAAGTTTTTTGTCGTTCGCACTTATTACGGTAGCGTTGTTTTCGTGCCAACGCACAACGCAATTGTCGCACAAGAAATATATGCCTGCCGATGTTTCGCCAATATCCCAAACATTACCCAAAAATCTGTCGGCATAAGGCAATGAATCGCTTATGCAGGTGTATACCATGCTGCCGTTTTCTTGTGGCGCAAAATAGCCCAATTCGTTTATGCCGCCTACAAATATTTTTTTGTGTTTTACTGAAGAATGAACTGAGCGCACACTCGACTGATTGTTGAGGTTGAAATGCGTCCAAATATTGCCGTCAAACTGCACCAAACTTTTGTCGTTGGCAAAGAATACCCATTGGTTGTTGTAAGGCGAGATGCACCATGTTTGCGAACTTTGCATCTGCGACGTTTTGTCGGCATTTTGCACAAACGGAGTCCATTGGGCAAAGGTTGGCAGAGAGAGTAAAAGGATAAAGAGTATTATTGTTGTGTTGACTTTCATAGTGTTTTGATAGGCAGTAATGCAAAAATACATATTTTTTAACACAACCTCCCTACTTAAGTCAAACAATCAACTAAAAATCAGCTACAATCGCTGCACACGCACATTTTGTTGTCCGTTGAATGTGTTGAGGTCGAAGCCTGAGATGAGCAATAATGGCGTATGTAGCCCTACTTCCAACGATATTTTTGGGGATAAAACGCCATCTTTCTGAGCCTTAGCTGCTATCAGAGTTGTTACTTTTTGCACAAAATCTTCTTT
>CAJONN010000217.1:0-4703 GCA_905235955.1 uncultured Marinilabiliaceae bacterium | reverse complement strand
TTGTTTGGCAAGAAACATGGCACTATTACTCCGGCATAAAAACGTGTAGATGGCATCTCGCGCAATGTGCCTTCGCACTCTGTTATTGACACTATGCAACCTTGAGCATCTATTTCTATTATGGGGAAATGCCCCAATGTGCCGTCAGTACGCAAATATAGGTGGGAGCTGTATCTCATCAAACTGCACACTATCGGTTATCAGGTATGGCATATAGGTAACTGTAGCTTCTGAAATATTAGCTACAACTTTCTTAAAATCAGTAGTATTGAGCAAGTTGACTTGTAGCTTGCGTGCTGCCAATGTGTCGCGTAGCTTATAGTCTAACTCTACAACTTTGCTGGCATAGCTATAAGTAAGTTTTGCACTCGTAGTGTCAATTATCGCATCGTTATAATGAACTATAAGTTGCACATTTGCAGGCGATTTGGCTTCGTTTTTTCGCTGGAATATATATCCCAATTTTAGGTGCATTGTACCTCCTCGGAGCGAGTCGAGTGGATACGAAAAACGTAAATTCTTCTCTTTTATTGAGTCGCGCGGCTCTACTGGTACATGTATATTTTGAGGTATTTTGAACAATGTAATGCGTAGCGAATCGTTCTTCTGCGTTATCAAGTTGCTTATCGAGTCGCGCTTGTTGAGTATCACTTTATAATCGCCTTCACGCTTCGACAAGATGCTGATAACCATATCGTACACTCGCACATATTGCTCTGGGCGCTTAGCATACCAAGCTACGGCTGTGTCAAAATCGGCTTTGGTCATATCATAGTGCTGCAACACTGTATGATAAGCACTTTCGGTCGACTTATCAGAGCGCGAGCTACTGCCAGACGAATAGAAGTTACCTCTGACCTGATACATAGCATCAACAAAATAGACATCGGCCAAGATGCGAGCCATCTTTTTTTCTGATGGTATTTTTTCGTCGTTGCCATGAAATATACCAAACAATATCCCTACAACAATGGCTACGGCTACCCCTATCGCTATCTTTATTTTCATCGATGTTTTTGTTTCAAAATTGTCATTTACCATCGGCACGGAAGACTGTCCGGATAGTTTTCAAGATAATAACCATATCGAGTGCCACCGACCAGTTGTCAATGTATTCCATATCCATATTCATCCACTCTTCAAAGGTTATTTTGTTGCGTTCGCGAGCTACTTGCCACAAGCATGTTATGCCCGGTGGCATGGCAAGTCGGCGTAGCTGCCAACGCTCATATTGTGCCACCTCTTTAGGTAGTGGCGGACGCGGACCAACTACTGACATGTCGCCCAAAAATACATTGATAAACTGTGGGAATTCGTCGATGCCAGTTTTGCGCAATATTCTGCCAACACGTGTTATGCGTGGGTCGTTGGCTATTTTAAATACAGGTCCGTCCATTTCGTTTTTGTCCATCAACTTATCGCGCAACTCTTCAGCATTCACAACCATTGTGCGGAATTTGTATACTTCAAAAATCTTTCCTCGCAAGCCTGAACGTTGTTGACGGAAGAATACTGGTCCCTTTGAGTCTATCTTGATGAGCAGAGCTATGATGCAGAAGAATGGCAAACCAATAAGTATTACGCCTAACGAGAACATTATATCAAATGCGCGTTTGGCAAGCAAGCCTACATAGTTGCTCGGAGTGCTCGTGATGGTGATGACGGCGTTGGTATCGAAGTAACGCAACTGTGTATTTTTCGACATACGGTTGAGAAACTGCGAGTAGAGACGGAAGGTGATGCCCAACTCGCCACATATATCTAAGTAGCGTATTATCTCTTGCGAACTATCGTAATTCTTGGCATAAATAAGGTCTTCAACCTCTTGCGTCAATATGGCATCTATATCGGCATCAGAGGAATCATATACAGGGAATACACCATTGTATTTGTTTACAATATACGAGTCACCTATTACGCCTATTATTTGATAGCCCCACTCATAGTTTTTGTGGAGCAGACTAAGCAATTTATCGCCACCCTTGTCGCACACAAAAAATACTTTTCGGCTATTATAGCCTTTTTTGCGTGCCATACGCATTATATAGTAGAAGAGTATTTTGCTTGTAAGCGTAGTGCAAAAACATAATGCACCAAAGATAAACATTACATTTCGGCCATAGAAGGTGAGCCCCAATACTACAGTGGTAAATGTGAGCAATATGATGCCAAGAACGCTCTCTACAAAGTGGAAAAGCACAATGTAGCCATACGAACGGCTTCGGTATACTTCGTTGAGTTTGAGCCAAGTATCGAGCAGTGTCCAATATATTACTATAAACAAGCAAACTATTAGGAAGTCTGGGTTTATAATGTTCCATATATGTGGATATGCATGCCCATATATTGCAGCCACAGAAACGAAGTATGACAATATTGTGAGCAATACTGTCATTGTTGTGAGCATAGCCACAACAAACTTAGCTCTATTGCTTAGTTTCTCAGTGTCCATAATTTCCTCTTTGCCTTTTTACTTCAGTGTTTCACTAAACTCTTTTATGCGCTGTTCCTGACTTTTTTTGCACACGAGCAATGTCCCATTGTCGTCGGCAACTATGTATCCGTCAAGCCCTTGCAACACCATCTTTATTTTCCCCGATGCTCGTACAATGCAGTCAGTACTCTCTATCATCGAAACGTTTTCATTGCCAATTATGGCATTCCTATCTTCATCTTTGCTAGTTTGTGCATAGAGCGATCCCCACGTTCCAAGGTCTGACCATCCAAAGTCTGATGGCAATACAAATACGCCAGCTTGCTTGTTGTTGAGCTCAATATCTTTGCCTGCCAAACGTTCCATTACGGCATAGTCGATAGATATTTTGTTGCATTGTGGGAAGAGCTCGTTTACAACTGATTGCTCATTGGGCGTATAGAAGTGTGGTGCCATTTGGTCAAACAGAGCAGCCATTTCTGGTTCAAACTGTCGTATGGCGGCTTCGGCTGTGCTGGCGTCCCACATAAATATGCCAGCATTCCAGCTATAGCTCCAATCTTTGAAGTAGCGCAATGCTGTCTGATAGTCGGGTTTTTCTCTGAATGCTCTTACGTGTAGCACTTTACCTGCATCAGTAGGTTTGTCTGATTGTATGTAGCCATAGCCAGTGTCAGGGCGTGAAGGTTTCATACCCAATGTTAGCACTTTCGATGTACCACGTACAAAGTCGAGTCCTGTGTTTATGCACTTCCTCAGTGTCAACTACAAAATGGTCAGCTGGCGACACTACAAGGGTTGCTTCAGGGTCGCGTTTTAGTATTTTCCAACTCACATAGCTAATGCATGGCGCTGTGTTGCGCATACATGGTTCGAGCAATATATTTTCAAGTGGAATGTTGGGTAGTTGTTTTCTTACTTTGCCCAAATATGCAGCCGAAGTAACTACCCAAATATTTTCTGGTGCAAAATTGCTACCAAACCTGTCAACCGTAAGTTGTAGCAAAGTACGCCCTACGCCCAACACGTCGATAAACTGCTTGGGGTTTTCTGGTCGGCTCATAGGCCAAAAACGGCTACCAATGCCGCCTGCCATTATCACAAGATGACTGCTCATTGTATGTATTTGTTTCTCCGTTCGTTATATTACGAAACTATTTGTTTTTTCGTTCTTGCACAACGCATCAATTTTTTATTTGATGCTGATTTTAGCTTAGTTTTGCTAAGAATTTGTCTCTACTTACAATGAAACGTTCGTGAATGGCTTCGCCTATTATATCTTGTCCTTGATATGCGGTTATCTTAAATGTCAGTTTTCTGCCGTCAATTTCAGTGAGTTCTGCTGTTGCATATACTTTTACGCCTATCGGACTTGCTTTTACGTGCGTTGTGTTCATCATAATGCCTACTGTAGTTTGGTCTTCAGCAAGTTCATCGGCTATGCATTTCATAGCGGCATTTTCCATCATAGCCACCATTGCGGGCGTTGCCAATACAGGCAAGTCGCCTGAACCCATTTTTTCGGCCGTCAGTTCAGCTGTAACAAAAAGTTCGGTCGTATACTTGATACCTTTTTCCATTTCCTATGATGCTTCTTCTTTGTAAAATGCAAAGATATAAAAATAGGTTTCGGCAACAAAAAAAGTATTTACATTTTGAGCAAACATTTTTAAAACTCAAAAATGATTTTTACTACTATTTAACCCATTTTTTAGTCGTTTTAACCCTGAATTTTATATTTTTCCTACATAATTTTTCTACACAACTCAAAAGATTCTTTCTGCTATTTTTTCAAGCCACAATTGGTCGGTTGCGTCAAATGTTGCTATTTGGGCACTATCTATGTCGAGCACTGCCACTACTTTGTCATCTTTAAATATGGGCACCACAATCTCGCTCTTCGACTCTGACGAACATGCTATGTGTCCTTCAAATTTATCAACATCGGGCACTACAATGGTTTGCTTGCGTTGCCATGCTGTGCCACATACACCACGCCCTAAGGCTATGCGAGTGCATGCCAATGGCCCTTGAAACGGTCCGAGCACAAGTTGTTCTTCACCATCATCGGTAGGCAATACACGGTAGAAGCCTGTCCACCAAAAATTGAAGGTGGTTTGTATCATGGCAGCAACATTAGCCATATTGGCTATTGTGTCGGTTTCGCTACTAAGCACACCACATATCTGCTGATATAGTGCTGCATATTGTTCTTCTTTTGTGCCTTGAGGTTTGATAAAAACTTCTGCCATTTTATCTCTGGTTTTTT
>CAJONN010000216.1 GCA_905235955.1 uncultured Marinilabiliaceae bacterium | reverse complement strand
TTATCATTGAGATACCATTACTCCAAATAAAACGTTTCAAACAGTCAAAAACAAGCATCAGGCTGACGCTTTTATGTATGTAGCTGCACGCGGCAATATCTTGCACGCATAGCATAGCAAAGATATGAAAAAGTAAGGAATGAGAAGGGGGTTTGGGAGGGAAAACTATTGAATATTTGCAAGCAATGCAGATGTTGGCCTTTCCATCTCAGAAGGCGAATAAATTTTTTAAACGGAATAGCTATACGCAAGTGCTTTTTTAGTCGTAAGGTTGCTCTTTTTTCATAAATTTGCATTCTGACTTTTAAAATTTCTATTTTCAGACAAAAAAGAGCATTGCAACTTATCAAAAACAATGAAAAAGGAAGAGATATACGCAAAAAATATAGTGGACTTTGCCACTGTAGCACACGAATATTGTGTTTTTACTGATAATATAGAAAAATATAGCAAAGCAGATTTCATCAAAGTAGCAGCTCGCTTGCTCCCATTGCTCTACATCAAAGCATCGCTTTTGCCTGAAAATGTAGCCACTGTGCTCGATGACGAACTTGAAGAGTTTGTTGACGAATATGCCTACGAACGTGTGCGACGTGCAGTGCGTAGCAAACTTACTCGCCACGACGAATATCTGGAAGTGTTCAAAGACGATATGCAACGCAGCGAAGAGCCCGTGCCAGCCAACATATCAGAAGATATGGCTGATATATATCAAGATATCAAAAACTTCTGCGAACAATATCGCTTGGGCATCAACGACATACAAAACGATGCAATAGCCTCAGTATCAGACAAATTTCGCACCTACTGGGGACAACGTTTGTGCAACGCCTTACGCGCCCTACATTGCGTGCTCTATAGTGGCGACGACTTGAGCGACGAAAAACCTGCTACATCTGACAACGACACCGACCAATTGCCACAATGGGCACAACAACTAATAAGCGACGACGAAGAGTAACAACATCAGCACATGGCCGAACAACCACAGATAAAACTCACCAACGAAGACATCGATAAGTTGCCACTGCAACAGTTTGATGGCGAAATAGTAGTAGTAGACACTATTGATTTGGCTCAGCAAGCTGCCACCGAAATGGCCACACAACGCATACTCGGCTTCGACACTGAAACACGTCCGTCGTTTAAGCGTGGCGTAACATACAAAACAGCACTCTTGCAACTATCAGCTGTCAACAAAGCGTGGCTCATTCGCATCAACAAAATTGGCTTACCAAACTGCATTGTGCAAATATTAGAAGACACAAACATAGTGAAAGCTGGAGTTGCCATTCGCGACGACATCAAAGGCTTGCAACGTTGGCATCAGTTTGTACCCGGAAGTTTTGTAGAACTACAAAGCATGGCACTCGAACATGGCATTGAAGATTTTAGCCTCAAAAAACTTGCAGCTCACATTATGGGCATAAAAATAAGCAAGCGACAAAGGCTTAGCAACTGGGAGGCAGAAATGCTACTCACCTCACAGCTAAACTATGCCGCTACTGACGCTTGGGTTGGGCTTGAATGCTACATTGGATTGCAAAAAGGCATAGTGCTACACCCACGTTTGTCTGAAATATTAACTCACGAAGATTAACAAATACATATAAAAAAATATACAGAGAAAAAAGATGGTTACAATAACACTAAAGCCGGGCAAAGAGCAAAGCCTACTGCGTTTCCATCCGTGGATATTTTCAGGCGCAATAGCCAAAATAAATGGCAAACCTGAAGAGGGCGAAGTAGTTGAAATAGACGACGCACTAGGTAGTTTCTTGGCTGTAGGGCACTATCAAATAGGCTCAATAATGGTGCGCATCCTCTCATTCGATTCTGTCAAAATAGACCAAGACTTCTATACCAAGCGCATTGGCGAAGCCTACTTTATGAGACAAAGTTTGGGCTTAGCTGGCAGCTCAACTACCAATGCCTACCGACTAATTCATGGCGAGGGCGACTATCTGCCCGGATTGGTCATTGATATGTACAACGGCGTAGCTGTAGTGCAAATGCACTCAGTGGGTATGTATCGCGACCGCGAATATATCTATCAAGCACTCACAAGCGTCATCGGTACTGACCTTGTGGCTATCTACAACAAAAGCGAAGACACCCTACCCTTCAAAGCCGGCATCGACATGCAAAACGCCTACGTCTACGGACATCGTCCGGCCGACCTTACGGCACTTGAAAACGGACTGAAGTTTATGCCCGACTGGGAACACGGACAAAAAACAGGTTTCTTTGTCGATCAGCGAGACAACCGCGCACTCATCGAGCGATATAGCAAAGGTCGCAACGTGCTCAACATGTTTTGCTATACAGGCGGATTCTCAATATATGCCATGCGTGGCGGTGCACTCAAAGTGCACTCTGTTGACAGCTCAGAACGTGCCATAGAACTCACTCGCGCCAACGTAGAGCTCAACTTCCCGGGCGATGACAGACATCAGGCTACAGCCGAAGATGCTTTCAAATTTATGGAACGCACCGAAGGCGAATTTGACCTTATGATACTAGACCCACCTGCATTTGCCAAGCATTACAACGTGCTCAACAATGCCCTCAAAGGCTATCGTCGCCTCAACACCAAAGCTTTTGAAATGATAAAATCAGGAGGCATATTGTTCACCTTCTCATGCTCGCAAGTGGTGTCAAAAGAGGTATTTCGCACCATGGTATTTTCATCGGCAGCCAAAGCACGTAGGCGTGTGAGCATATTGCACCAACTCACTCAGCCCGCTGACCACCCCGTAAATATCTATCACCCTGAAGGCGAATACCTCAAAGGCTTAGTGCTTCAAGTGTGGTGATTTTTTTTTGTATTAACTCAGAAAAAATATATAACAATGAAAAATATTGCAATAATACTTTTAGTAGCAATGTGCACCGCATGTGCCTCACACAAAGGTTCAACATCGTTGGGTAGCACAACCAATCGCACATCGTCATCGAAGCCAGTAATAAAGAGCGATGAGCAAATAGCCGCAGAGAAAGAAGCTGCCGACCTTGCTGCCGAAAAAGCACGCCGTGCCGCTGAAGCTGCCGCACAACAAGCTGAAGCCGAAGCTGCTGCCAAACAAGCTGCTGCCGATGCTGCTGCACAACAAGCACTTGCTGAAGCACAAGCTAAAGCTAAGGCTGAAGAAGAACGACTTGCTGCTGCTGCTAAAGCTCGCGAAGAGAGAGTGAAAGTGATTGAAACTAAGAGCACTACAGAAGGCAAGTTTCACGTAATAGTAGGTTCGTATAAGTCGATTGAAAATGCACGTTCGGCAAGCGAAACAGCTATCAATCAGGGCTTTACTCCAAGCATAATGGAAAACGAAGAGGGAATGTATCGTGTAGCCGTTTTCAATGCTACTACAGAGAACGCAGCTCGCAAACGTTTGGCACAGATAAAGATGAAGTTTGCAACTTATTCTGACGCTTGGCTACTCATTCAGAAGAATTGAGACACCGGTTTTTAAGTTTTAAGTTTTAAGTTTTAAGTTTTAAGTTTTAAGTTATAAGTTTTAAGTCTTAAGCTTTAAGTCCAAAATAGGTCAAACTTATACATTTGTATGATCTTTGCCAACTTTGGTTGAATA
>CAJONN010000215.1 GCA_905235955.1 uncultured Marinilabiliaceae bacterium | reverse complement strand
CGGAGTGGCAACAGCGACGAGTTCTTTTTGTTACTTTTTCTGTCGGCACAGAAAAAGTAAAATTAATGGGAAGGTCGTATATAGGGACTTGTTTGCAGTACATTTCTACTTGCGAAACTTGAGTTACTTAAACTCAACGCACAACAATAGCAATTCCTTTCGCTCCTTCAGGGCTACTTTACTTGCGAAAGTTGAGCAAAATTATCGTAACAAAGATATTTGAGCTAAACAAAATGAAATTTGGCATAGCCAAATAAAAAGTGTGAAAATTATTACCTTTGCAATCATTACGAATATTACTACCAAATGAAAAACATCCGTAATTTCTGCATAATAGCACATATAGACCATGGCAAAAGCACACTTGCTGACCGACTTTTGGAGCAAACAAAAACTGTGGTTGGCAAAGAGATGCAAGACCAAGTGCTTGACGATATGGATCTTGAACGTGAACGTGGCATAACCATAAAAAGCCACGCTATACAGATGGACTACGTTGCACACGATGGACAGAAATATGTGCTCAACCTCATTGACACACCGGGACACGTTGACTTCTCATACGAAGTGTCGCGTTCTATTGCTGCTTGCGAAGGTGCACTGCTTGTGGTTGATGCCACACAAGGCATTCAGGCACAAACGATATCGAACCTATATCAGGCTATCAATCACGACCTTGAGATAATTCCGGTGCTCAACAAGATGGACATGCCCAACGCTATGCCCGATGAAGTTGAAGACCAAATAATAGAGCTCATAGGTTGCAAACGCGAAGAGATAATACATGCCAGTGGACGCACTGGTATGGGCGTGCCAGAAATATTGGAGGCCATTGTCAACCGCATACCTTGCCCCGTAGGCGACCCTGATGCGCCACTACAATGCCTCATATTTGACTCTGTATTCAACTCATTCCGTGGCATTATTGCCTACTACAAAGTAGTAAACGGCACTATAAAGCCCGGCGAAATGGTAAAGTTTGTAGCTACAGGCAAAGAGTATGATGCTGACGAAGTAGGAGTGCTACGCCTTGACCTTGAGCCCCGACAAGAGGTGAAGGCAGGCGACGTAGGCTACATCATTAGTGGCATAAAAACAAGCAAAGAGGTAAAAGTGGGTGACACTATAACGCACCTTGAGCGCCCATGCGACAAAGCTATCGATGGCTTTGAAGAGGTAAAACCAATGGTATTTGCTGGCATTTACCCAATAGCTACTGAAGACTATGAAGATTTGCGTGCATCGATAGAGAAGCTACAGCTCAACGATGCTTCGCTCACCTTCCAACCTGAGTCGTCGCTTGCTTTGGGCTTTGGCTTCCGCTGCGGATTTTTAGGTTTGCTACATATGGAGATAGTGCAAGAGCGCCTCGACCGCGAATTCAATCAGGCTGTAATAACTACAGTACCCAACGTGCCATACAAAGCCTATACTCGCAAAGGTGAACTAATTGAGGTGCACATGCCATCGGCACTGCCCGAACCTACGGTGCTTGACCATGTTGAAGAGCCATATATACGTGCACAAGTGATAACCAAAAGCGAATATGTGGGCACTATAATGACGCTCTGTATGTCGAAACGAGGCATATTGCAAAAGCAAACATACCTTACATCGGACCGTGTAGAGTTAGAGTATGATATGCCACTTGCTGAAATAGTGTTCGACTTCTATGACAGACTCAAAAGCTTATCGCGCGGATATGCTTCATTTGACTACTACCCTATCGACTATCGCCCAAGTCAGCTCGTAAAGATGGACATACTGCTCAATGGTGAAAAGGTTGATGCGTTATCAACACTTACATTTGTTGACAATGCCATAATAATAGGCAGAAAAATGTGCGAAAAGCTCAAAGAACTTATTCCGCGTCAGCAGTTTGAAGTAGCCATTCAGGCAGCCATTGGTGCTAAAATTATAGCTCGTGAAACGATAAAAGCTGTACGCAAAGATGTTACTGCCAAGTGTTATGGTGGCGATGTATCGCGTAAGCGCAAACTGCTTGAGAAGCAGAAGGAGGGAAAGAAACGCATGAAGCAGATTGGCAAAGTAGAGGTACCACAAAAAGCTTTCCTTGCCGTTCTGAAGCTTGATGAATAGGGTTTCATTTACTCAAAGTTTCATAAGTAGGAATGTACTACAAACAAATTTCCAAACACGGCTTTTTCATTAGCGAGATAAAAATCGGGGTTCGCGCTAATTGTTGAAAGACAATTTTTTGTTGTATTTCTTTCATCCCTTCGAGGCTGCTTTACTTGCGAAAATTGAGTCATTTACAAAACTAAACATACTTAAAAAGGCGTTGCAAAATACAAGAGATGCAACGCCTTTTTTTTGCTGCTATTATTGCAGCGCTAAAGCTACTTTTTACCCTTTACTTTTCCATCTGCATAAATTTCTATATAGCTCAAATTGCCATCTTCATCGTATACATATCGCTCGCCATCAATGAGTTCACCTTTGACAAAGTTGCCTTTGCGGTCTATCTTGCCATTGATATTGAAAAGTGTATATGCGCCTGTGCCTGTAAATTTGCGTAGCTCGGCATTGCCTTTAGTACCTCCTTGTGTGATAGGTGTTTCAACGGCACTTACAAACTTTCCTTCATCGTTGTAGTTGCGCTCAAGCACTTTTCGACCCTGATCATCGTAGGCGGTGAGTACGCCTTTTATCTTGCCATTCTCCCAATTGCCGTCGTACATCACTTTGCCATTTTCATGAAAATATTTCTGCGGACCATTTCTTCTACCCTTTCCGTCGTAGATAAACTCGCAAGCCTTGTTGCCATTGGCATGATAACGCACATAGTTACCTTCCCAGTGGTCTATATTCCAATATCCATGTTCTGTTTCTTTGCCATTTTCATCGTAGAAAATAGCTTCGCCTTGAGGTTTGCCTGCATTATAGGTAATGATGCTCATGACAGCGCCATTGGCCGACAAGCCCTTCCATTTGCCATCTTTCTTTCCGTCGACATAATAACCTTCATCGACTTTACCATTTTTACCTTCTAAACGCCAAAAACCTTGACGTACACCATTAACTACGCTGTTTATTTCAGTTTCTTGTACGTGAGCTAAAGCTATTTGAGTAGCAAATGCTAACAATAATAATATGAGATTTTTCTTACCTGACATAACTATGTAGAAATCTAACAGTTGAATTATACGCAACTATTTTAAACAAAGATAGATATTTTTCATATTTTTTATGATTCTTTTGTTTGAAAATGTTTTTTTGCTGTAACTATTTCATTTACTCAAGTTTCGCAAGTAGAAATGTACTGCAAACAAGTCCCTATATACGATCTTCCCATTAATTTTACTTTTTCTTTCCGCAAGACTCAACGATGATTGAGCGAAGCGAAATAAAAAGTAACAAAAAGA
>CAJONN010000214.1 GCA_905235955.1 uncultured Marinilabiliaceae bacterium | reverse complement strand
TGAAGGCGATTGCAAGCCATACATCCAATATCTTGCCTCGGTGATGCACGATTTCTCATCGGAGCGCGATTTCAATGCACAGGGCGAGGCGTTTGTGAAAGGTTTTATGCTTTCGCATTTTTGCAAGAATACCAACTATACAGTTTATACCGAACTCGAAGCAAATCACGGATTTACAGATCTCTATCTCGAACCTCTTGGTACTAAGCGATATGCCTACATGATTGAGCTAAAATATTGCAATTTCAACTCATCTGATGAGGTGGTTGCCAAGCTCAAAGCGGATGCCGAGAGCCAGCTACAACGCTACCTTGCCGATCACCGCATAAACGAGCGTTGTGCCGAACGCAAATGGGAGTTGCAGACGGCTGTGGTGGTGTTCCGTGGCTGGAAGTTGGAGGTGTTGGAGTAAGTGTTTTCTTGAATATTTATTTCACCAGAATATCAATGCTTTGATAAGTTAGCCACGCTATGATGATGTATCTGACCATTTTGCCAATAAGAATGCTAATGGCGGTGAAAATCAATGGCGTACGAATGAGTCCTAAGGCAAGTGCTATTACGTCGCCAATGCCCGGTAGCCATACAAGCAAGCCGAGCCATGAACCATATTTGCGCGACAAGCTAACGTAGCGTTCACTTTTGTTGTGGTCTATTTTGAGCCATTTTTCTATTCGTTGCCAATTGCCAATGTAGCCCAATGCGTAGGTTGACATGCTACCAAGCCAATTGCCCATTGTTGCCACCACAACACACTCGACATAGCCAAAACCTGCAGCTATCATAGTTGCTAATATAGCTTCTGAACTAAATGGCAATATGGTTGCCGATAAGAAACTGGCAACAAACAGTCCAATATATCCAAGTTCAGACAATGGTTTTATTGCTTTGTGTTGTTGGTTTGGTTTTGCTGATGCAAGAAGTTGAGTGTTTTTTCTATCACTGGGTCATCAGAGTTGAGGATGGGGTAGAAGGCTTCGTTGTCTCTTATGTTTCGGGCTATGTAGGCGCGAGCTTCAAGGTTTATTACTTTTTGTTCGGCTACGCTTAGTTTCTTGTCTGATAGTCCGTGCTTAGTGGCATATTGTTTTATGTTTGGCAAGAGGTTTGTAGCGCAGAGGTGTTCAATAAGTTGCGGTGTGGTGAGTGCCGACAATTCGTTGCGGTGCTGATTGGCATATTCAATAGAAAAACGATATAGTATACCTTTGGCTCTGAGCTTGTAGAGGTAGTCTGATATTTTTGTAGTGTCGCGAGGCACAAATATGTCTGGCATTATGCCTCCACCACCAAATACTGTTCTTCCGCCTTTGGTTTGGAAGCGTTGTGTTTCGTCAAATTTGACGCTATCGGCTTCAAATAGTTCGCCATTTTCGTAGCGTTTGTAGAGGTCGTCATAATAATGTGCTGTGCCATCATCGTATGGGCGTTGTATGCAGCGTCCGCTTGGTGTGTGATAGCGAGCTACTGTGAGGCGCAGTGCAGAATTGTCGCGCAAAGGTAGTTGTGTTTGCACTAATCCTTTGCCAAATGAGCGTCGGCCTATGATGGTGCCACGATCGTTGTCTTGTATGGCACCAGCAAATATTTCGCTTGCCGATGCTGAAAATTCGTCGATGAGTACTACTACATTCATATTTTGGCAAGTGCCTATACCATTGGCTCGTGCATCTTCGCGGCTATGGTGTACACCTTCTGTGTAGACAATAAGGTCGTTGGCTGCAAGAAATTCGTTGCACATATTTATTACTACATCGAGCAGTCCGCCAGAGTTCCCTCGAAGGTCGACTATGAGTGTCTGACATCCTTCAGCGCGTAGTTTGGCTATGCCTTTGAGCATCTCTTCGTATGTTTTTTCAGCAAAACGATCGATGAGCATGTAGCCAATGCCGGGTTCGATGACGTAGGCAACTTCAACGCTATATATTGGTATGACGTTGCGAGTGATAGAGTAGTCGATGGTGCGTGTGTCGCGCATTATGGTGATGCTTACTTGTGTGCCTATTTCACCACGTAAGCGACTCATAACAAGGTCGTTGTTGATGCTGTCGCCAACAAATTTTTGTCCATCGACCTTTATTATTTTATCGCCCGGCATTATGCCCAGAAGTGATGATGGACCACCTGATACTACGCTTATTACTCGCACAGTGTCGTCGGTGATGGAGAACATGACGCCTATGCCACCAAAGTCTGATTTAAGGTCTTCGTTGACGCGCTCAAAATCTTTGGCTGGTATGTATACTGAGTGAGGGTCGAGTTTGGCAACAACTTTGGGTATGATGTCTTCTATTAAGGTATCGATGCCTATGCTGTCGACATATTGGCTACGAATGAGTTCTAATATGGCTTGCATTTTGTTGCTGCCATTGTTGCCAGTAAGTGATATCGACTGTGGCATCACTTGTATAGAGTTTGATGTACTTGCAGCTATTTTTCCTAAAAATGTTCCTGCAATGGCTGATATAGCCATCAATATTGGTATCCAGAGATGTTTTTTCTTCATTACGCTATTTTATTATTATCTCCTCCTCGGTGTGTACTACTTCAATGCCTGCACGTTTCAAAAGTTCAATGCCGTCGTCTTTGCGATATTCTTCGCTAAAAACCACACGTTTGATGCCTGCCTGAATGATGAGCTTGGCGCACTCTATGCATGGCGATGCTGTAATGTACATAGTAGCACCGTCAGAACTGTTGTTGCTTTTAGCTACTTTGGTTATGGCATTTGCCTCGGCATGGAGCACGTATGGTTTGGTTACATCGTTTTCTTCACACACATTCTCAAAGCCCGATGGAGTTCCGTTGTATCCGTCGCTTATTATCATTTGGTCTTTCACCATTAGTGCACCTACTTGGCGACGCTTACAATATGAGTTTTGTGACCAAATGCGAGCCATAGCCAAATATCGTTGATCTATTAGGTGTTGTTTGTTGGTGATGTGTACCATATATATTTTTTTTACAATGCAAATTTATTTAATAACTTAAGTTTCGCAAGTGAATTTGATAGATAATTTTTTGCGTAGTGGCATCAGCGATGTGTAGAGTCGTAAACGGCTCTTTATGCGAGTGTAAAAATTGAGTTTCGTGCTAATCGTTGGAAGCAATTTGTTGATTATATAGTTGAGTAACTCAAACAATTTTCCAAACACGGCTTTTTCATTAGTCTTTTACTTTTTCTTTCCGCAAGACTCAACGATGATTGAGCAAAGCGAAATAAAAAGTAACAAAAAGAACTCGTCGCTGTTGCCACTCCACTAAAAATTATCTTCGCTACGCTAAACGATTTAAACTCGCTTCGCTCAAACAGAAAATCGTTTTTAACGCTCCGCTACGATAATTTTCTTTACGCTCCGTGCCAAAGGCGACAACCGCGAGGTGAAAATCGG
>CAJONN010000213.1 GCA_905235955.1 uncultured Marinilabiliaceae bacterium | reverse complement strand
AATCGTTTTTAACGCTTCGCTACGATAATTTTCTTAACGCTCCGTGCCAAAGGCGACAACCGCGAGGTGAAAATCGAGTTTCGTGCTTATTGTTGGAAGGCTATTTGTTGGGTATATTTTTTCGCCCTTTCGGGGCTACTTTACTTGCGAAACTTGAGTTACTAGGAAAATATTACAATTCGTATGGTGTTGCCTGATAAACGTAGTAGTTGAGCCAATTTGAATATATCAAGAAGGCATGTGCACGCCATGTTATTTTAGGCTCGTTTTCGATATTGTTGTCGGGGTAATAATTGACGGGTATTTTTATAGGTAATCCCTTGCTTTTGTCGCGCAAATACTCTCCATCGAGTGTTAGAATGTCATATTCGCTATGGCCAGTAACAAAAATTTGTCGGCGGTCTTTCGATACAATGATGTATGGTCCTGCTTCTTCGCTCTCTGCTAAAAGCTCCAGATTAGGGTTGTTCTTTATATCTTCAGCATATATAGTAGTGTGGCGCGAGTGTGGCGCATTAAATACTTCATCAAAGCCACGTAGCAATGGCTCGGTGCATCGACCAACTATTTTGTGCTTGAATATGCCAAACATTTTTTCGGGCAACTGATGTTTCTGAATGCCATAGTGGTAATAGAGCCCAGCCTGTGCGCCCCAGCATATATGGAAGGTGTTGGTAACGTTGGTTTTTGACCATTCCATTATCTCTACCAGTTCTTGCCAATAGTCGACCTCCTCAAAAGGTATTTGCTCTACAGGTGCGCCAGTGATAATCATGCCATCGTATTTGCTATTTTTTATCTCATCGAAGCGTTTGTAGAAGGTGAGCAAATGTTCTGATGATGTGTTTTTTGATGTATGGCTTTGCACTCTCAAAAAATCTATGTCGACTTGCAACGGTGAGTTTGAAAGGTGTCGCAGAATTTGTGTTTCTGTAACTATTTTGACGGGCATCAGGTTGAGTATGATGATGCGCAAAGCTCGTATATCTTGATGATGTGCACGCGACTCGGTCATTACAAAAACATTTTCACTCTCGAGTATTTCTCGTGCGGGCAACGAATCTGGTATTTTTATTGGCATAATCAGTTATCCTCTCTTTTTCTCTAAGTTTGTTCTCTGGTTGTAAATAATCACCAAAATTAGTAAATGGAAGCCATATTTTATAGAACATTTATCTGAATAGATGTGCTATTTTTATTTAAAATTCTTATTTGCTCTGGTTGTAGTGATTTTTGTGCAATTTTTCATTGTAAAGTGTAAAAATATTCTATGATTGTTAATTATTTCTATATATTTTTCTATCTGTCAATATCATTGGTGGTATAATTGTTAATAATTGTTGAATGTAAATAGTAATTATTTCATATTCTGTATGTTATGTCTTTTGTGTAAGGGAGAGTAGTGTTAAATAATGTTAATCAGAGGGGGGGTAATTCTGATTACTATTACATTTGCGCACCTATCAAAATGGTGTGTAAGTATAATCAATCGAAAAAAATTTAAGTATGAAGAATTTAGGCACAATTTTTTCAGGCAAGGTAGCCGTTGCGCTTCTTGCTATTGCATCGATGGTATTTGTAACATCGTGCAAAGATGACGACGATGATGACGACAACGTTGCCAGCGCTAGTGTTACAGTTGGCGATGCCACTGACATAACTGCAACTTCTGCCAAAGTATCGTTCAGAATAGATGCAGAATTTGGCAAAATAGCTGACGAAGATGCTGCAGAGATATATGCAGATATTTTTTATGCCAAAAAATCAGATCTTGAAGAGTATTTTGAAGAGTATGACATGAAGTCGTTAAAAGAGTTGGTTGACAATGATGTGGATGCTCTGTATAATAACAAGATACGACATGAATATCAACGTGCTGATAAAAATAAAACATTCAACTACAATATTACAAATCTGACAGCTAATACTGAATATGTATATGTAGTGTCGTATCTCGCTTATGACTATAGCAGAATATCAGCTGCTGACTTGGCTTGGGCTTTGAATGTTGACGAAGATGAATTGAGCGAAAGCGATGAAAAGAAGCTTGACGAATTTGAGAAAAAATGCACTGTTGCTGTAGGTGTAACTGAAGATAAAACATTTAAGACATTGGCAAAATAAAAGCCTATTACCACTTTGATAGCATAGCAGAGGCTGCTCCGTTTTGGGGGTGGCCTTTGTTTTTTTTAGAATGTTTGTAGGGGGGGCGTTATCTGTGTTCTTTTAGCATAAATCCATATTTTCTACACTCGCATATAGAGTTGTGGTAAAAAAAATAAAAAAAATGGTGCAAAAAAATTGTTTTTTCAAAAATACCATATACATTTGCAGTGTACTAATAAACTAATACACTAAAACGATAATAAAGCCATGATACAATTCAAAGATGTTACATTCGGATATGGCAATAATGCAAAAGTCTTCGACAACGTCTCGTTTGAGCTTAGTGGCGGCAACGTGTATGGTCTCTTGGGCTTGAACGGTGCTGGCAAATCTACAATGCTCTACCTGATGAGCGGACTGCTATTTGCCAAAGAGGGCAAAGTGATGTTTGGCGACTACGATATGCGTTTGCGCCGTCCTGAAGCCTTGAGCGATATATATATTGTGCCCGAAGAGTTTTCGCTCCCCAACTTAACCTTCGACCAATATATAAAAATCAACAGTCCGTTCTATCCACACTTCTCTATCGAGCTACTCGAAAAGAGCCTTGCAGCCTTTGGCATGACGCGCGACCTTCACTTAGGTAAGCTCTCGATGGGGCAGAAGAAGAAAGCCTTTATGTGCTTCGCTCTTGCTACCAACACCCGTCTGTTGCTTATGGACGAACCAACCAACGGCCTCGACATTCCCTCTAAGAGCCAGTTTAGGCGTGCAGTGGCTGAGTGTATGAACGACGAGCGCATCATCATGATATCGACACACCAAGTGCGCGATGTAGAAAACCTGCTCGACCGCATTGTGATAATGAACAGTGGCAACATCTTGTGCGATAGCTCAACACTTGAGATAAGTCAAAAGCTGAGCTTTGTGCAAGTAGGAGTGGGGCAGAAGGCCGAAAATGCTATCTATACCCAACCATCAACAATAGGTTCGGTAGCCGTAGTGAAGAACGATGGCACCGAGGAAACCCCGATAAACATTGAGCTATTTTTCAATGCAATGCTTGCCGAAACTCAGAAAATGAACGAAGTATTGAACGCATAAAAACATCATAAATTATGGGAAAGAAAATATCAGCATATAGGCTCAAGATGCTCTTCCATCACGACCTAACAACATACGCAAAGGAGAAGATATATTTGGCTGCACTTGTGTTTGTGCCAACCATATTGGCATATTTTATTGGCGAATATTTAGAGAATCTTAGCTTTATGTTGCTGCTAATTTC
>CAJONN010000212.1 GCA_905235955.1 uncultured Marinilabiliaceae bacterium | reverse complement strand
CTCCGTGCCAAAGGCGACAACCGCGAGGTGAAAATCGGGTTCCGTGCTTATTGTTGGAAGGCTATTTGTTGGGTATATTTCTTTCGCTCCTTCGGAGCTGCTTTACTTGCAAAACTTAAGTGCCTTACTATATACAAAAACTCCGCACTACAACAATGTAGTGCGGAGTTTTCTGTTTTTATCTGGAAAAATAGTTTTTTTACTTTACAAGATATTTCTTGCCATTCTGAATCAGAATGCCTTTTGCGCCTTTGCTTACACGCTGACCTTGCAAATTGTATATCGGTGCATTTTCATCGAATGCATTGGCATCAATAGCACGCACTGCTGTAGCATTTTCTGTGGCATTTTCAGCTGTCGGATTGGCTGTTGGGCAAATTTCCCATGTGTCTTTGCTTGTTGACACATAATGAGTAATAATGCCTTTTATGGTTATTGGCTTTCCATCCCATTCTGTCAACTCCGGATAATCATTGAGTTTGAATGCATTATAAACCTCCAATGTAGCTACTACATCAGTAGCCTCATCAACTATACATACCTTGTTATCTACCACCTTTATATAGCCATCTATCTGCACAAGTGCTTCGGCATATTTATCGGCTTGTGCCGCTATGGCTGTAACCTTAATAGCCTCAGTGCTGCCTTTGCCTACAACTATTATATTGTCATAATTGGTCTTATCTTTAACCTCTGTAACTTCGTGCTTGCCATTGTATATTTGCGACTTACCCCATACGCTACCTGAGATTTTATTGCCCGTTGCATATTTTTCTACTGGGAAGTCTTTCATATAGAGCAGAAGTCCGGTGCCATCTTCACTGGCTATGTATACTTCTGGTGTTTTGCCTTCAGGAGCGTAGATGTATTTTATCACAGCATTGCTAAACTGAAGCAAACCTTCAGTACCTGCTTGCAATGCTTTGAATTGGCTGAGACTATATGCCTCAACTACAGTAATGCTGATTGAAGCTATATCGCTCTCTTCGCCATCCTTCACTGCAATGGCCTTTATCTCTGTTACGCCTGCTTCGGCTATTACACCATCGGTATATTCGGTGCTTCCAGTTGTTGGTATCTGACCGTTGGTAGTGTAATATATTGTTGCGCCCTCAGTTTTAGTGCTTATGGTAATAATAGTACCCTCTGCAATAGAGCCACCAGCAATGCTAAACTCAGGCTTCGAAACAGTTGCTGTACCCTTTTCTTCAATAGACAAAACTGTCAGACAACCGCCATGATTTTTCTCTGTATTAGATACAATAGCAACAATATCAAAAAGTTTATCTTCAATATCAGTAGGTTTTTCTACGCCCTCATCCCAAGCTTCAATCTTAGTCTTGAATCCACCTTTGGTAGCATAATATGTTTCGCCATCTTTTTCGAGGAAAACATTTTCTAATTTCACCTTATCGCTAAGCTGACCACGATAGAAGATATTTTTTACTATAACTGTTTTAGGCGCTGCATCTTCCTCACTTGGTGCTACAGTTATATTATCCCAATTGGTTAGCTCAGTGCTTGAGAACTCAAATATGCCATAATACGACACCAACTGAGCTACAAAGCTACCGCTTAGCACACTATTAGCTTTTACCGTATTATTCTCTGGGAACTTATATAGAGTGAAAGCTACTTCGCCTTGGCGCACAAATATTTTGTTGCCGTTTACATATAGCACTTTTGCATTGTCAAGTGCATTGTCAGGTGTTACCCTATAAACATCACCATTTGCTACGTTTTTAGCATCTTGTGTATTAACCCACGCAGCAGCATCTCCCAAAGTGATAGTTCCTATCTTTTTTACCTCAAGCTCTTTCACATCACTCTCTTCGCCATCTTTCACTGCAATAGCTTTCACGGTAAGGCTTTCAGTAACATCGAAAGGTTCGGTATATTTTGTGCTTTCGGTAGTTGGTTCTGAGCCGTTGAGAGTGTAGTAGATGTCAGCACCTTCGTCAGCTGTAATAGTTATAGTGGTTTTCTCTTCAAATGCAGTTGCTGTAGCCGAAATGGTGGGAGCGGAAAGAGATGATGTTGTGCCATTGAACTTATAAAGTTGAATAGCTTTTTGCACAGTATATGTAGCTGATTTGTAATAACGAAAACGCAATTCATTGATTGTTGCATTATAACGTAAACGTGCACTTGGAATAGGATTTCCATCAGAATCTAATAAAATTGAAATAATTTCAGAATTTCCTTCAGAATCTAATGAAATTGAGTTTATCAAATATGAGTCTTGCGCCTTCAATCCATTAGCATCAGATGTTTGTCCAATATATTTTCCATTTGCCGCTTTCACTGAATATCCTCCTTCTACAGCCGCAATAGTAAATTTGGCAGCATTTGTTACCTCATTTGCCTCTATAGAGTTTTCACTAATCACAACTTGAATAGTGTTACTTACAATATCCAACGTTTCTAACCCACCATTGAATGCAACGTTGCCATTGCCATCTTCATAGACAATAAGGTAGTCGCCAGACCAATCTGTGGGCTCGGTTGTTACCTTAACATATTTGTCTTGCGCCATAGCTGCCGAAGCAAACGCACTCAAGGTTGCCACCGCAAAAAATCGTAAAATTTTGTTCTAATGACTCTGATATTATTTTCGTCAAAAAACTGGTGCTAATTTGTAAAAAAAAAAACAATTACACAAAAATATAAATCACATTTATTATTTTTAACAATTCCGTACAATCTACATTCTGTAAAACATACTCAACTTTCGCAAGTAGAAATGTACAGAGCCCCGAAGGGTCGAAAGATCGATTGCAATTGTGCGTTATTGTTCTTTCGCCCCTTCAGGGCTAATATTGTGGAGGGCGTATGATTAGCAGGGGTTACGCTGCGCTCACCCCTGCCTATATTCTTTCGCTCCTTCGGAGCTACTTCACTTGCGAAACTTGAGCTATCAATAATATGGTTCAATATTCACAAAACTATATATATAGTCGTTTACTATGGTGTCGCCGCCTTCGGCAAGCATTTTTACTTTGAGGTATATTCGCTCGCGCTGCAATGAGTCGGGCGGTATCAGTATGTTTAGTGGCACGCTGATGGTGTTGTGTTCTATATATAGCGTGCTATCTGAGCGTAGCTGACTGTGGCGTAGCCATAGCACTACAAGGCTATCGGTACTGGCTTCTTGCTCTGTGCTGCACTGCACAAGGTATGTTTTGTCGTCGTTGTTGGGTAGTGTGGCGTAGTGCACTGATATGTTGAAGAAGTCGAGATGCCGAAAGTCGCGCGTTATGTGCATGTCGGTGGGCACGCATATTGCGGTGTCTGACAGCAAGTTGGCTGTGCGATATACTATTGGTGTACGCAGGTCGGCCGATAGTTCTCGTACGTTGGCATTGAATATTGAGGCTGTGTCGACAAGGCGTTGTGTAGAATTGATGCAGAAATAGACGCGTGCCGAGTCGGTCAGACCAGCTCTATATTCGTCTGCTAACACGTAGGTGTTGTCGTAGTAGTGCAATGCTACAAGCGTATCGTTGAGCTCTACTGAGGCTATACCTTTTATAGTATCGTCGGTTTTGTCGTCAGAGCAAGCAGCAACAGCCAAAACTATAGCTGCTAATAATATGTTGAGTTGCTTATTCATTCTACCCTTACTACTTCTATGTCGTAACGCAATATTATGCGCCCATCTATTTTTGCATCGTCACCTCGCAATCCGTAGGCAAGGTCGGGCATTACAATGAGTGTGGCTTTTGCGCCATTGCGTAGTTGTGGCAGCGCCATATCAAGCGCCATCACATCGTTGCCCTGCCCTACTTTTATCACTTTTAGCCCGTCGTGTTGCGAGGTGTAATATATGTTGCCAAGCAGGTCGCTTATGCTATACGAGAGTGTTACTACGTTGTTTTTCTGTATGTTGTCGCCTATGCCTTGCTCCGTTATTGTCATCCAAAGTCCTTGCGTATTCGGAATGCTGTCGAGGTTGTTTTGGTGGCAATAGTAGCAAATGGCAGCCGAGTCCATTTTTACCAATTTTTGGTTGTAGGCTATTAGCTCTTGCTTTGTTGCGCGCCTGCGCTGCTGTTGCTCTTGTTGGCACGCAACAAGTAACAAACTGATAGCTAATATGATGCCACCAAGAGCTCTCATTTTGTTTGTGCTTTGAGCCATTTGGCATAGTATGGCACTATGTTTTGTGTATATCGTTCTACGGCCTCTTCCAATGGTCCGTTGAAGTTAGCTCCGGCTGCATTTTTGTGTCCGCCACCATTAAATTGTTGTGCCAAGAAGTCATTAACAGGGAATTCACCTTTTGAGCGCATCGATATTTTCACGCCGTCGGGGCGTTCCATTATAAATGCTGTAGCTATTACGTCTTTCACTTGTAGCGGATAGTTTACAAAGCCCTCGGTGTCGCCAGTGTTGTAGTTGTATTGTTCCAACTCTTTGGCATTCAGCGTCATAATAGCAAGCGGATATTTCTCTATTCGGTGTAGCTTATGGCTCAGTGTGTAGCCAAGCAGTTTGAGCCGGCGTATGGTTTTGTTATTGAATATTTTCTCGTGTATGGCAGGTTTATCGATGCCAATGCGTAGCAGTTCTGCCACAGTGAGATAAAGGTCAGGGGTGCTCGAGTTGTACGATAGTCCGCCCGTATCTGTAATGATGCCTGTGTATATATTTTGCGCCACTTCAACGTCTATAGCGTTGGTTAGTTGCGCAGCTTTGAGTATATTGTAAACCAATTCGCACGTAGCTGAAGCCTCTGGGTATGAGAATTTTACTTCGGGGTCTATCAGTGGGTCGAGGTGATGGTCTATCATTATCAAGTGCTTGTGGGCTACTGATGTTATTTTTTCACCAAGCGTCTTTACGCGTTTTAGGTCGTTGTAGTCCATTATCAAAATGGCATCGGCTGCATCTATCAGTTTGTCGCAATCTTCGGTTTCACGCTCGTAGGTGTGCAATGTTTTGAAGCCGGGCATCCATGAGTAAAACGATGGAGCTAAGTCGGGCGTAATTACTGTGGCACTTTTACCTATATTATTTAGCGCTTTGCATAGTGCTAAGGTTGAGCCCAAAGCATCGCCATCGGGATTGGTGTGACACGTCAGTACAAACGATTGGTTGTTGTTGATTATTTTAACAAAATTATCAATATCAGCCTGTGGTAATAACATTTTGAGACATTATTGGTGATTAAAAACACAAATAAAGTGATTTATATCAGCAAAAGAGCTATTAACCCATAGTTTATGATATAAATCGATTGCGAAATTAACAAAAACATAAGTAAAATTTTGTTAATTGCAAAAATAAAAGTAATTTAGTCTCATAATAGAAAATCTACTAAAAATTATGACAACCAATAAAACGTTCTCAATGATCAAGCCCGGTGCTGTACACAACAAGCACATTGGTCATATTCTCTCAAAGATTGAAGAAGCAGGTTTTACCATTGCTGCAATAAAAACAACACGTTTGAGCTTAGAAGATGCAGCAGAATTTTATGCCGAACACAAAGATAAACCTTTCTATCAGGAGCTCATCGAATTCATGTCGTCAGGTCCAATCATAGCTATGGTGCTGCTCAAAGAAAATGCTGTAGAAGATTTCCGCAAACTCATTGGTGCTACTGACCCTGCCAAAGCTGCAGAGGGCACTATTCGCAAGCTCTTTGCTACCAGCAAGTCGCACAACGCTGTGCATGGCTCAGATTCTGATGCAAGTGCTGAGCGCGAGAGTGCATTCTTCTTCAGTCGCCGCGAATTCCTTCGTTCTGATGAAGTAATAGCTTCGATGGAATATTAAAAGAAAACACATCGCATCAATACATATAAAAAAGGTTGCCAAGTTCAATATTTGGCAACCTTTTCTATATAAGCCCTCTGAAGGGGCGAAAGCATTGCAATAGCATTAAATCTTTACTTAAGTTTCGCAAGTGAAGTAGCTCCGAAGGAGCGAAAGAATACAGGCAGGGGTGAGCGCAGCGTAACCCCTGCTAATTATGCGCCCTCCACAATATTAGC
>CAJONN010000211.1 GCA_905235955.1 uncultured Marinilabiliaceae bacterium | reverse complement strand
TCTCACCGACCATGAATCCAAAGTTACATTTTCTTTTGCCGATTTTTCATAGTAAGTGTCATAATTTGAAGCCACTTTATCATACAGCGATAAATCGTTCTCAACTGATTTTTCCAAATCATCATAGAAATATCCTTCGAGCCAATCGCCAAGCCATTTTATCGATGACTGTTCGCGCATCTCGCTCTCCCCCTCATCATCCAAAAATCCCAACACATTCCGATGTTTTTCATGTGCCCACTGCCATTGCTTGTGGTTCAACGCAGTGCCACCATTGTAATCCATCAGATTGTCAGTCTTTTCGGTGGTGTAGAAAGTTTCGCTTTCTTGTGAGAATGTGTGGTGCAGCGAGTTTGTGCCGTGGGCGAGTTCGTGAGCTATGGTGCGAGCATTGGTGTATTCATTATAGATAAAGCCATAATGTCGCCCAACGGGCATATAGCCTGCAACGGGTTCGAGGCTCTTGTTGCCAGCAGTGTCTAAGCGGTCGTAACACTCGATGAAAAAGAGATAATAATCGTTCTGGTCGGCATCTTTGGGCAAGGCTTTTATGGCTGCTTTTTGGTCGGCATTGTAGTTTTGGAATGTGCCTTTGCCGCCGTGAACGAAGTTTTTATGGTTGGCAAAATCAATTGTTATCGGGTCAAGTTCGTCGAGATGAACGAGGGATTGAGAATAAATATTGTTTATATTTTCTGTTATCTTATTGATATCTAATTGTTTATTATTATTTATACGCACCAAATGCACCTTAACCTCTTTCACATCATACGCCTGCACGCAGAGTTTCCCCACGAGTGCACTATCAGCATTATAGGCATAAACTGCTTGCTTGCCAGTGGTGCCAATGTTGAGTGTCAGAGTGTTATCAGCATTGTTGGCAATTACTGGTACGCCGCGTTCGGTGATGAAGCGCAAACCTTTGGTTTGGCTCGCTTTTACCTTTATGTTGCTCTGTTTCTGTGCGCAAATGTATGCCGGGCGATAGCCGTTGAAGGTTGGGTATTCGTCTTTGTCATAATCTTTGCCTTGCCAATAGTCAAAACCATAATTTTCGGTTCCAACTTTTGAGAATGTAACGTTGGCTCTCGTTGACATTGTGCTGTCGCGGTAGGCGTTGTGCTCGCTAAGGAGTTTGGCACTTCCTCCACATTTTTTGTATTCTTCCACGCCCATCACGTTGCCGTCTTTGTCGATGACGAGTTCATGACCATCGCCGTCTTTTACCATTACGCGCGTCTTGCCGTTGATGAACGAGGTTATCTCTTCATCGCCATTGGTTGTTACGGCGTAGTATTTTGTGCCTTCACGGCGGATGGTTTCAAAGGGAACGATGCCTTTTGAATATTCGAGGACTATGGTGTCTTTGATGGTGTTGTTGAAAGTGCTATCTGGATGTTCACACAAAATACTATCGCTCTGCGCAAACATATTGCTCGCACAGATTACGCAGATAACGCTGATTGATAGTATTTTGTAGAGTAGGGTCATTTATTCTTTTGCTTTTTAGGCTCGTATGGTTTGCCTTTTTTGAATTCTTGTATCTCTTCGTGAGTGGGGAAGTAGTTGTATACAAAATACTTATTATGCGATAACCGAGAGTATCTAATCAATATTGTGTCATTTACATTCTTGCTTTTAGAAATATTTTCACTACAAAGAATACTAGTTGATAAAGTTAAATCAGATATAGTCTTATAATGACAATCTATACCACTATAACCTCTGTAATTATAGACATTATCTATAATTGCTATTGTTATAATACTTCCATATTGATCTAATTCTTTTATTTTCTGTTTTTTATCTACATAATGCAACACTAATGACATAATGCAAATAAGAAATAGGTTACAAAATATAGCTGGAGCTTTATCCATATTGGAAGTCGTTTTTATAAGCCTATAACCCAATATACCAAAACTTATATAAGCAAAAGCACTAATAAATGACGATAAATAATAACACCCTAATATAGAAAGCAACATGCCTATTATGTAACAAATTACATATATGATTTTATTATTCTTTATTGTCTGTATCATTAATATACTTATTAATTAATATTTTATCATAATTTACTATTATTCTACATTCTGCATCATACAACTCTTTGGTAATCATATTGATAGCCACAACGACGCCATTGCCATTTTGAGCAATTTTATAGAAGTATTGTATCCCATCATCTTCTCCATGATAATATGACACTAATTCGTCAGTATAATCTACTAAGAACTCTTTGGCTTTCATTGTCTTAGAGCCAATAGTAACTGTTGCTTCAAACATATTCTTTTCTGCAATTCTGTTCATTGCTTTTGCGTATTGTTCGGCAGTGCTACCTGAATGCTCCAAGTATATGAGCAGGCGATTGTAATCTTTTATTCCGCTAAACAATTCTACAATCTTCTGCGTTTCAGCGTCATCAAATTTTGATACTATATTTGATAGACGTTCGAAATTTTTGCTCGACAATGTAGATATATCAAAACTTGCTCTCTTAAGCGCATCGAATGCTCGTGCTCCATTTTCTGTGGTTAACAATTTGCTAATATCATCCTTCCATTTCTGCGTGCGACCACTAACATTATCAACATTATATAATAGTCTAACCAATTTTTCTTTTGTTGATTGCGGCAAATTAAGTTTATTCAATAGACGTGAATATTTTGTCATTGTGCTTCGCTGAATTGCAGAAGCAAGTTTTGAAGAGTTGCTATTGCCATAATATTCAAACACTCCTGATATAACGCATTCCGATACTATATGAGAAAGATTATTAATATCAATGCCATTGCTAAGCATATTCTTTATATACTTAAGTTCTATTCCTTGCACACACGCCAAGGTTGCTTGATCAATCATTGAAAGATGTGCTGCATTACGCAAGCCAGCAACAAAGACATCAAATGAAAAATCTGTCCAATCTATCTCATCTTCAATGAGTTCCGAAACGCAATAATACATTGTAGCCTCAACTATAGCACCTTCTACGAATCGGCGAATCTCCTCTTCTGTAAAACTCTCTATTGTAGCATCTAAGGCAACGGGTAAAATTATCGCTATCTCGGCGGGAAGAAGTGACGCATTAATAGCAATGCCAAATACTTGCTCAAACTCCTTCATCCATTGCGATTTCTCTACGTCCATCGCAAAATGAATCATCGGACCATCGAGAATACATGGATTTTTCAAAATAGCAGTGCGTAAGGTTTTATTCTGCATTATTGGCGAGTTTGCATATTTCTCAAGCAACGCATCGCATTCATTTTCAGCTTGTTTGTATGTGCAGTTGCAGTCGTTACTGAGTTGCAATGTCTCTACAACAACGCCATTTTTTTCAATGCGAACGGCATCTTTAGATACGAACACTCGCACAGCCTCTGTTTTGTCTGTAACAATCATATTATCAGTACTTAGCACTTTATTTGCTTTGTTATCGCCAATTTTATAGCCCCAACCTGCAACCGTATGTTCTTTAGTATTCTCATCAGTCTTGAAAATGGTCGATTGGTCATAACCATTTATACGTATTGTTGAGAGCGCGCCTCGTGCTTCTGGCGTAGCATCATCTTCAGCATAGAAACCGCTTGGCGTATATTTTTCGAGGTCAACAATTCGCCCATCTGGCAGATAGAAATATCTGTATTTTCTTATAGCTGCAACAACAGCTTCATCGTTGATACACAATATTTTAGTGCCTATTTCATTCCAAGCTTCCGCCCCACTTTCATCCTGCAACCACTTGAACCTCACGCTCTTCGGTTGATGAATATCTTTCCACTGCCAATGATTGAGGACATCGCCGCCGTTGTAGTCCATAAGGTTGTCGGTAGAGCCTTCAGAAGCTAAATAATCCGTTGCATCGAAGGTATGTTTTAGGTGGAATGCGCCGTGGCAAAGCTCGTGGGCAATGGTGCGAGCGTTGGTAAACTCATTATAAATGAAGCCGAACTGATAGCCGCGCGGCATGTAGCCCGAAACTACATCGGGGCTGTCGTTGGCTTTGAGGGCTTTGCAATCCTTTACTAAAAATAGATAAACCGTTTCCTTTTCCTCATCAATGCTCCGTTCCTTAAGTTTCGCTATTGCACTCTTTTGGTCGGCATTATATACGCCAATCACGCCACTGCCGCCGTGAGTAAATTGAGCGCCATTTTTATAATCAATGTCAATTTTGTTGGCAATCGAAACCTCAAAATCAATCATTAGATTTTTGAAAATCTCGTCAAGTTGCGATTTTATTTTTGTGGCATCGGGGGCTTTTGCGTTGCCAATGGGCACAAGGCAAATTTTGCGCGTCTGCTTGTCGTAGCTCAAAATATTAACCTTGCCAACGATTTGATTATCTGCATTGTAGGCGTAAATGGCGGTTGTGTCACGGTCGCCACGAGCGGTTGTTTTTAGTAGGCCATCGTTGCAAATGACGGGCACGCCACGCTCGTTTTTGAAGGTGATATTTTTGTATGGTTCAGCTTTGAGTGCTATCTCGTTTTTGCTCTCGGCGCAAGCGTAAGCTAGCTTGTAATCGCCTTCGCCAATGCTTGGGAAGCGGTCGGCGTAACCTGTCTTGCCCAAATATATCGTAAGTATCGAATAGATAATCTCCTGTGCCAAAGAATTTTACGTTGCCACTCTTTGTAACTTGTGAATCTTTCTCTTTGATATTCTCGCGTAGCAGAGTCATACTAAATCTTCTAAAAATTTCTTCAAAATACCCAATTGCAATTCTATATTACTCTTTGTTATCGATGCATATTTATTTACACTTTTATCATATTGCCATAAACCATACTTTGTATTATCGATTAGAATATCGATATATAGTCCACATTCTCCACATATTTCTACAGAAATAACACCATAGTTATATACTATACAAAAAAATGGCCCATATGGTATTGTATTCTTTGAATATACTTGCACAAACTGGGGTAAGTTTTTCGAAAAGAAATCACTAATAATTTTTATATACTCTTGGTTTACCATACAGCTTTCCATATATCTCCTTCTTTTACAAAATCAATCACACCTCTATCAATCAAGTATTCTACTTCCTTACTGAAATATTGTTCCTTGCGAGGAGAGAATGGATCATGTGAAAAGAAAAATGTTTTACCTTGTTCAATTCAATTGGCAGATGTAGTCAATACTTCGCCAAACTCTAATGTGTCAGGGTTAAACTCACGCGTCTCAATACAAAAACGCCAACTGCGCCACCATATTTCCATGGCTATGCACCATTCTCCATTCTTTTTCTTATTCCAATAACATCTCATGTATTCCCGTTTGTACTCATAACCACCAAACTCATTCTTTAGATTTGATATCGGTTCTGGTGGATAAGGTAATTTCTGCAATAGACTTCCATCTGCATCATGCACTGCCACATAATCGCCGTGGTTTATTATCACTTTATCCATTGACAAGTTAGGACTACATTTCCAACCATCAACATTTGGGAAAACTATA
>CAJONN010000210.1 GCA_905235955.1 uncultured Marinilabiliaceae bacterium | reverse complement strand
TCATTATTCTCTTGTCTGTCCGTTGCCAAATATCTGCCATTTGTACGAGGTCAGTTCTTTGAGTGCCATCGGACCGCGTGCATGCAGTTTTTGTGTGCTTATGCCTATTTCTGCTCCAAGTCCGAATTGCGCTCCATCAGTAAATGCTGTTGACGCATTGACGTAGACGCATGCTGCATCTACTTCGTTTACAAAGCGTTGTGCTGTTTCAGTATTATTTGTAGCTATCGACTCTGAGTGCTTCAGTCCGTAGGTGTAGATGTGATTGAGTGCTTCATCGAGCGAGTCGACTGTTTTGATAGCCATATTGAGCGATAGAAATTCGCGTCCGAAGTCGTCAGAAGCTGCATGGTGCAAGAGGTTGGCGCTATAATGGTTGCTTAGGGCGTTGTAGGCGCGTTCGTCGGCATAGATACCAACGCCTTTGCTATTCAACGGCTCAGCAAGTGCAGGCAACTCTGGCAGGCGGCTACTATGGATTATAAGGCAGTCGAGGGCATTGCAAACACTCACGCGACGTGTTTTTGCATTGCAAACTATGTCAGTAGCTATTTTTAGGTCGCCATCTTTATCAAAATATGTATGCACTACGCCTGCACCTGTCTCTATTACAGGCACTTTAGCTTGTTGTCTTACTGAGTCGATCAGACCACGCGAGCCTCTCGGAATGAGCACATCGATGTAACCCACTGCGTTCATTAGCTCTGTAGCTGCATCTCTGCTTGGCGGAAGTAGCTGTATGAGATTGGGGTCGAGATTGTTTTTTTGCAATACATTGTGCATCAGCTCTACCATGGCGGCATTGCTATTGGCAGCGTCGCTACCACCTTTGAGCACTACGGCATTGCCACTGCGTAGGCAGAGGGTAGATACATCAATAGTTACGTTCGGACGCGCTTCGTATATCACACCAACAACCCCCAAAGGCACTCGTACCTTCTTCAGCAACAAATCATTGGGCAACTTACGTTCCTCTATCACCTCGCCACACGGTGCTGGCAACGATGCTACTTTGCGTGCATCGGCTGCTATGCCTTTTATGCGTTCTACGCTAAGCAACAAGCGGTCGTACTTCGGGTCAGACTCGCTCATACGAGCAAGGTCTTTGGCATTTTCGGCCACTATATGTGCTGCGTTTGCCTCAAGCTCATTGGCTATCTCGGTTATGATTTTGGATGTTTGCTCTGCACTTATGCGCACCAAACTGCGAGAGGCTTCACGTGTGAGGGTTAGTTGTTGCTGTATCATTTTTTGGTGTGTTATATTATTTCGTTCGGATAGATATAAAGGTAGTCGTAGTGGATAAGTGGCTTGGCGTGGCGTGTGTCGCTCAGCTGGCTTATCTTGGCACGGTCGGTGCTGGCTTTGCCTACACCTATTATTGTACCTTCGCCATCTTTTATTAGCAGCATGTCGTCTTTCTTGAAGTCGCCGTCAATAGCTACAACACCGGGCAAAAGCAAACTTGCAGCATGCTCATGTGAAAGTAGCGCAAGCTTTGCACCCTGATTTACTACAACTGTAGCTTTTGCAAAGCCCTCAGAATAGGCTATCCACTTCTTCACTGCCGGACTATGTTGCCCTGCCACAAAGTGCGTACATACAAAATCTTTATCGCCCGAAGCCAAACGTTTTATTACATCAGGCGTTGTGCCATTGGCTATATATACATCGATGCCCGAAGCTGCTGTTTTTTGTGCTGTTTTGCATTTGGTTTGCATTCCACCTCGTCCAAAACCCGATTTGGTTGTTTGCACATATTGTGCTACATTGTTGTTAGGCTCTATTTCGCGTATCACCTCTGAGCCTGCATCGTTCGGATTGCCGTTGTATATGCCGTCTATATTGCTCAGAATAAACAACTTCTCGCAGTCCATCATCGACGCCATCAGTCCTGAAAGTTCATCGTTGTCAGTAAACATTAGCGCTGTAACTGACACGGTGTCGTTTTCGTTGACCACGGGCACTACTCCACTTTGCCATAGTGTCTCGATGCAACTTTTCATGTTCAGATAGTGCTCGCGTGTAGAGAAGTCTTGCTTAGTTACTAATATTTGTCCTATTGCTATCTGGTGTTTATCAAACAGCTGCTTATATTGGTCTATTAGCTTCACTTGCCCCACCGACGAAAGTAGCTGACGTTGTGCCACCGGGTCGAGTTCTGTATAGTTCTTTATCATACTGCGCCCTGCAGCCACTGCACCCGACGAAACAAATATTACTTTGTGTCCAGCTTTGTGCAACTCAGCTATCTGAGCCACCAAACTCTCCATACGCTCAGTGTTGAGTGTACCGTCAGCGCGCGTCAGAACGTTCGAACCTACTTTTATTGTTATTGTCATTTGCCCATTATCTTATCATACGACCCCATTATGCCTTTTATCACAGCCGATGTAAAGCCGGCGTGCTCCATAGCGTTGATACCTGTGATGGTAACACCTTTGGGCGTACAAACTTTATCTATTTCAACTTCCGGATGACTACCATTTTTCAAGATAAGCTCGGCAGCACCTTTAGCTGTTTGAGCTGCTATCTGAGCCGATTGTGCTGATGTCAGTCCCATCTCAATGCCGCTCTCCATCATAGCTCTGATAAAGCGCAATGCATGTGCAATGCCACACGAAGCCAATGCCGTAATGGCTGGCATAAGTTGCTCGTCGATAACCACAGCTAAGCCTATTTGTCCAAAAATTTCGTTAGCTATAGCAGCCTGCTCATCGGTAGTACCTTTGAGGCAAAGTGCCGTAACCGATTGGCGCACCTCAGCTGCAGTGTTGGGCATAGCACGCACTATGGCATGTTTGCCACCCAAAGCCTCATCGAGTTGCGACAAGCTAATGCCCGTAGCCACACTCATCACAAGTGCACCACTTTGCAAGTGTGGAGTCACCTCGCGCACAGCATCGATAGTGAGCCATGGCTTAACGGCAAAAAGCACAATATCAGCATCTTTCACTGCCTCTATATTGTTTACAGATGTGCCAAAGCCCAATGATTTGAGCGTCTCTAAATGTTGTGGATTGCGACGTGTAAGGGTTATATTTTCAGGCTTGATAAGTCCGGCTGCCACAATGCCTTTAGCCACAGCCGAGCCCATATTGCCACCACCTATTATGGTAATGCGTTTTTGTGATATCATGAGTTGAAAAAAATATTATTATTGGGCAAAGATAATAATATGTTATTAATTATACAGATTGTTAAGGGTTAAAAACCTATGTTTTTCTCGCTATAGACCACGGCTATTTCATCGCTTTGCTCAAACAGAAAATTATTTACTCAAGTTTCGCAAGTAGAAATGTTCTGCAAACAAGTCCCCAATATATGACCTTCCCATTATTTTACTTTTTCTTTCCGCAAGACTCAACGATGATTGAGCGAAGCGAAATAAAAAGTAACAAAAAGAACTCGTCGCTGTTGCCACTCCGCTAAAAATT
>CAJONN010000209.1 GCA_905235955.1 uncultured Marinilabiliaceae bacterium | reverse complement strand
GCTCAAACAGAAAATCGTTTTTAACGCTTCGCTACGATAATTTTCTTAACGCTCCTTGCCAAAGGCGACAACCGCGAGGTGAAAATCGAGTTTCGTGCTAATTGTTGGAAGGCAATTTGTCGGGTATACCCCTTTCGCCCATTCTCATGGCTTATTTTCTGTGCGTTTTTCACTTGCTTGAGTGAGTTATATTCTGAAGCCGAGCATTGTCATATCGTCGGTTTGCTCTTCGACGGCAGAAAAGTCGGTAATGGTTTGGGTTAGCATTTCGAGTTGTGCTGTGGCTGGCTTTGGTGCTATCTCAACAAGGAGTGCCGAGAGGTTTTTGTAGAGAAGTTTGCGCCCGTTTTTGCCGTGCTGATCTTTTATGCCGTCGCTATACATATATATCATGTCGCCTTGCTGCAGTGCAATAGTTTGTTCGCTGAATGAATTGTTGCTTATGCTATATCGGCCTATTGGCATGCGGTCGCCTCTGTATCTTGTGGCTTCGCCGTTGCGCACGAGGGTTATGTCTTGGTTGGCTGCACCAAAGTGTAGTTGCATATTTTTGCTGTCAACAATGCAAATGCTAATGTCCATGCCATCTTCGGCTTTGTAGACCTCATCGTGCTGGTCGCTAAGCGAGGTTACTATCGATTGGCGCATTTGGTTGAGTATATATGCTGGGCTAAAATCTTCGGGCGCAAGTTTTGCTAAAATCTCTTTTAGCGTACTTATGCCAAGCATGCTTAGCAATGCGCCCGGCACGCCATGACCTGTACAGTCGGCTACAACAACTATGCGCATATCATACAGTTTATCAACGCGATACCAATCGCCACTGACGATGTCTTTGGGGCGGAAGTATACAAAGCTATCGGCAAACAGATGGTTGACCTCGGTAGCCGAGCTGACAACAGATGTTTGTATGTATTTGGCGTAGTTGATGCTTTCAAAAATCTGTTTGTTTTTGTCGTCGAGTTGGTCGCGCTGAGCCATTATCTCTTCGTTGTATTCGTTGAGTGTAGCGTTTTTCTCGCTTAGCTGTTGGTTGAGGCGTTTTTTGTTGCTGAGCGACCTAAGTATATATATAACAAAGATTATGAGGAATATGAGACCAATAGCCATCGATATGGTTATTATGCGTGAGCGGTCGACCTCGTTTTGCTTTTCCATTTGCTGGCGTAGGTTTTCAAGCTCCACTTGTCGCATAGCTTCATCGTGTTTGAGCTTGTCTTTATACTCCACTGATTGTCGCATCTGCCCATCGTTGACGAACTTATAAATGTTGGCAGACCATTTTTTGTAGGCTTCGAGGGCTCGGCGATGCTGCCCTAAGTTTTCGTAGGCGTGTGCCAATATTTCGTATTTGTTGAGCGCGAGCAATACCATTGTTGTGTCGTCTTCGGCTATCTGCATTTTGTTGTTGGCAATGTCGAGAGCTTTTGAGTAGTTGCCTTTCGCCATTTCGGTGAAAGCACTGACGCTGTAGAGTTCTATTATTTTTGCCCTCTCTTCGCTACCAATAGATATCTGAGAGGCTTTGCTGATGGCATTTTCGCAACTATCGATGTAGAGCTTATCGTTAGTATGCTGATACATAAACAGATGACACTGCGCTTGGTTGAGGTAGAGCGAGAATAGGTCGTCTTGGAATGAGTAGTAATCTTCTTGCTCCAATTGGTTTTTATACTCTAACACCTGCGTAGCTATGCGCGAGAATTTGACGGCGTTGTTGAGGTCAGATGTATAGTTGTAGCTTTTGTAGCGTTGCAGGTAGACGCCACTTATGTATATATTGCAAATGAGTGCTTGCGCAATGTTGCCACTTTGTGCTGATAATTGCTGGCATGTTTCGTAATGTTCGAGTGCGAGGTCGAATAGGCCCGACGAGCATGCATTGTTTGCCAAGATGATGTATGAGGTTAGCATTTCGAGTGTGTCGCCTATTGCGCGTTGCACCATTATGGCTGAGTCGATGTAGCTATTGTGCATTTGCAAGTTGCCCTGAAAGAAGTAGGCGTTGGCGAGTTGCATATAGCTCCGACCATGTATTATGCCCACGTCAGAGGCATCGGCACGCTTTACAAATGAGAGCGATTTGTTTGTAAAATGGATAGCTCCGGCAAAATCCTCTTTTGCCAACCGTGCCCAACCGATGTTGTAGTAAGCGGCTGTGCAGATGTGAAATTTGTTGGTGCGCAAGGCGTATGGAATGGCTTTTTGCTCGTAGTATTCGAGTGTGTCAACATCGTCGCTATTGCGAGCTATGTTGTGGTATATTTGGCATAGTTCTTCGTCGGTAGAGGCAGTAGCGAGCCGTTGGTGCAAGCTATCGAGTTCGTGCTGCATTTGTGTAGCGACATCGTTTTGTGCTAAGGCAACTGATGTTGATATGAAAATAATAATTATGACGAGAAAAAATTTCATAGTAATACTTGCAATAGTCAAAACGAAATCAAATATATAAAAAATAGTAAACTACACAAAAAAAGGCGACCCCATCTCCTTGAGTGGAAATGAGGTCGCAAATGGTGAGGGATAAGCTACTTAATGCTATTCGTCAGCAGCTAAGCCTGTGTAGCGGTAGCCCGATACACGGATTTTGTCCCAATATGCTCCAATGTACTCATCGTCTTCAAATGCTACATAGAAAACTATCGAGTCGGCTACTGCGCCGCTTGGGGTGTGGGTTGCACCTTTGAGTATTTTGCCATCGGTAATGTCGATAGTTATACCATTGTAATAATCAATAGAGTCGTTTGCGCTGAAGGTGAGGTTAGACGCATTGCTGTTGACTTTTACTTTGTATTCCCAAAAGTTACCCAAGTCGTCGATGAAGATTTCGTTTGGGGTGTTTTTTGATGTATTGTAGGTCAGGAGCAAAGTGCGGCCAACACCAAATGGGTCTTCCATTGTTACTTCGCCATTTTCATCAACGCCATCGTAAACCACATACCACTGACCAGCCAAAGCTTCGGTAGCAGTACCGCCTATTTCGTCTTTTTCGCAAGATGTGAATATTGCGCAAAGAGCTATTGAGGTTAGATATAATAATTTTTTCATCTTATTGCAAATTAGTTTTTAGTCATTGTAAAATGAAACTCTATCACGCCAGCATAGTAAGTTACGATGTCGAAGGTGTGTGTGGCAAAGTCGTATGTACCTTCCAAATCGTCGGCACTATCGCCCCAACCCGCTACTGAACTATCAAGGAGTTCTATTGAGCCATCATCGGCTATTGCTATGTAGCCTTCCATAGCATATTTGCTACCATAGCCTGCACGTTGGCAATACCAACCGCCCATAAGGTCATCAACATAATAGTAATCGCCTTTATTTATAACCAATATGTCGAATGATGCTCCATATTTAGTTACTGTTCCGCTGTAGTCTCGATAACTATTGGCATCTACTGTATATACACCTTCTACTTCGTCAGAAGGATCGAGGACAACAACTGTGCGTGA
>CAJONN010000208.1 GCA_905235955.1 uncultured Marinilabiliaceae bacterium | reverse complement strand
TAATTTTTAGCGGAGTGGCAACAGCGACGAGTTCTTTTTGTTACTTTTTCTGTCGGCACAGAAAAAGTAAAATTAATGGGAAGGTCGTATATAGGGACTCGTTTGCAGTATATTTTTCACTTGCGAAACTTGAGGAAATATCTTTTTTGGAAAAAGCATTTTTAGCAAAATATCCACGTCGTTTGGCTTAAAAAAGCTACTTTTGTATGCTGAAAAAATATATCAGTAAGCATTTTCTTATATATATTTAGCAATAATGTTAAATAATGTATAACAATAGAGATTCTATCAACTTTGCAAGCGACCCGGTAGGGCGGTTGTTTCGCAAAATGTTTCTGCCTACACTCATAGGTATGCTCTCGATGGTGGTGCTCAACATCACTGATGGCGCATTTGTGGGGCATGGCGTGGGTAGCAACGCTTTGGCTGCGCTTAATATTGTTGGTCCTATACTATTGATAGTTAGTGGATTGGGACTTATGATGGGCATTGGTAGTAGCGTTGTTGCCAGCATTCATCTGTCAAAAGGTAATGCAAAGGCTGCCAATATCAACATGACACAAGGAATGCTTGCCACTATACCTATAAATATAATTATAGCTCTGTTGTTGTATTTTTTGCAAAAACCGCTTTGTTTGCTCTTTGGTTGCAGTGCCGAGCTACTGCCATTGGCTTGCTCTTATCTCAAATGGATGTCTTTTCTTGTGCCGTTTCAGATATTTTGTATGGTAGGCATCTACTTTGTTAGGCTCGATGGCTCACCACGTTTTGCAATGATGGTAAACTGTGGCATGGCTCTGCTCAATATAGTTCTCAACTACGTTTTTATCTATGTGCTTCGTTGGGGTATCGAAGGTGCTGCCATTGCTACATTTTTTTGTTTCATACTTGGCGATATTTCAGTGCTGGGCTACTTGTTGTTTAGCACCCAAACAGTTCATTTCTATCGACTCAAAATGTCGGCAACCAGCCTCCAACTTACTTTGCGCAACATAAGTTATCATGTCAAAATAGGTGCTTCAGCATTGCTAAGCGAAGTAGCTATGGCTGTGATAATAGTGGCAGGCAACTACGTCTTTATGCATTACTTGGGTGCCGATGGAGTGGCAGCATTTTCTGTAGCATGCTATTGTTTGCCAGTAGTTTTTATGATGGGAAATGCCATAGTGCAAAGTGCACAACCAATAGTCAGTTTTGCCTACGATGCAGGCGATGATAAACGTCTGACAGAGTCAGTGCAAATATCGCTCACAGTGGCACTTGTGTCAGGCATTACGGGTATGGCACTTATGCTCAGTCGCCCTGAAGATATATCAGGCATCTTCTTGTCAGATAGTGTCGAAGCATTTAAACTATGCGTCAGCGGATTGCCATATTTTGCGCCATCGGTTTTGTTTATTTCAATAAATATAGTGGCAATAGGCATTATGCGAAGCACCGAAAAATTTATATATTCCATCGTCTACACATTGCTCCGAGGTTTTATCTTATCAGTAGTGTGCTTTATAGCATTGCCCATAGTCATCGGAGAGGTTGGAGTGTGGCTCGCATTGCCAACTGCCGAAGCTATTGTAACAGTAATTATAGTTTGTGCCAACAAAAAAAATATAGCTCAAACAAAGTCAGTAGAAATTCGTAATTAATTTTCTAATTTTGCAAAAAAAGAAAAAACACAAAACCAAGATAAGTTTATGGCAGAATTCAAGTACGCCCCAATGTTTCAGTTGGGCAAAGACACAACCGAATATCGTCTGATTTCAAAAGAAGGCGTATCGGTTAGCAACTTCGAAGGACAACCAGTGCTCAAAGTTTCACCACAAGCACTCGAACTACTTACAACACAAGCTTTTCACGATGTCAACTTCATGTTGCGCCGCGAGCACAACGAAAAGGTAGCATCGATACTCAACAACCCAGAAGCCAGCGACAACGATAAATATGTAGCCCTCACCATGCTTCGTAATGCAGAGGTAGCATGCAAAGGTCAGTTGCCATTTTGCCAAGATACCGGCACAGCAATTATCCATGGCGAAAAAGGTCAGCAAGTGTGGACAGGCTTCTGCGACGAAGAGGCACTTGCCAAGGGCGTATTCAACACCTACACTGAAGACAACCTCCGCTACTCGCAAAATGCTCCGCTCGATATGTACAACGAGGTCAACACACGTTGCAACCTCCCTGCACAAATAGACATAGAGGCAACTGAAGGCATGGAATACAAATTCCTTTGCGTAGTGAAGGGTGGTGGCTCAGCCAACAAAACATACCTCTATCAAGAGACCAAAGCACGCATTCAGAATCCGGGCACTCTCATTCCTTTCTTGGTTGAAAAAATGAAGAGCCTTGGCACAGCAGCTTGTCCGCCATACCACATAGCATTTGTTATTGGTGGTACATCGGCTGAGAAAAACCTCTTGACCGTAAAACTTGCATCAACCAAATATTACGACACATTGCCAACCTCTGGCGACGAAACCGGACGTGCTTTCCGCGATGTAGAACTCGAAAAACAGCTACTCGAAGAGGCTAAAAAGATAGGTTTTGGCGCACAATTTGGTGGCACAGCCTTCGCTCACGATGTGCGTGTAGTTCGCTTACCACGTCATGGCGCATCGTGCCCAATAGGCTTGGGCGTCAGCTGCTCTGCCGACCGCAATATAAAGGCAAAAATCAACAAAGATGGTGTTTGGATTGAGAAGATGGACGACAAACCATACGAGCTCATACCAGAGGCACTTCGCCAAGCAGGTGAAGGCGATGCAATAAGCATCAACCTCGACCAACCAATATCTGAAGTTTGCAAAGAGTTGTCGAAATATCCAGTTTCAACACGCGTACTCCTCAATGGCACCATCATCGTAGCTCGCGACATAGCTCATGCCAAAATCAAAGCACGCCTCGATGCAGGTCAAGGTATGCCACAGTACTTCAAAGATCATCCAGTGCTCTATGCAGGTCCGGCCAAAACGCCAAAGGGCATGCCATGTGGCTCAATGGGACCAACAACAGCCAACCGTATGGACCCATACACCGACGAGTTCCAAGCCAATGGCGGTTCACTTGTGATGATAGCCAAAGGCAACCGCACCCAAGTGGTTACCGATGCTTGCAAAAAGCATGGTGGTTTCTATCTTGGCTCAATTGGTGGTCCGGCAGCCTACCTCTCAAGCGAGAATATCAAATCGATAGAATGCGTTGAATATCCAGAACTTGGCATGGAAGCCATCTGGAAAATCAGAGTGGAAAACTTCCCTGCATTCATTTTGGTTGATGATAAAGGCAACGACTTCTTCAAGCAGTTTTAATATAGTTTGATTCCTCCCACCAAAAAAAGACTCGTTTCTCACACATAGCAGAAACGAGTCTTTTTGCGTCTGGGGCAAGAAGTATATATTGACTTCTCAAGTTTCGTAAGTGAAAAATTTTGCAGAACACAGATAGCACAGATAAAACAGATTTTCAGAGGTTTTTATAAATCCTTTATAATCCTTTCAATCAGTGTTATCTGTGTTCTCAGTGC
>CAJONN010000207.1 GCA_905235955.1 uncultured Marinilabiliaceae bacterium | reverse complement strand
TCAGTAGCCTATTTGCACAACCATTTTTCTTTTGCTGAAAACGCAATAATAGAGGCCGACTTCTTGAAACTAAACCTTACCGAACTTTTTGGTGGCGATAAGTTTTCAGTGATAGGCAATTTTCCATACAATATTTCGAGCCAAATATTTTTTCATATTCTCGACTACAAAGATTTGGTGCCACAAGTAGTTTGTATGCTTCAGCGCGAAGTTGCCAAACGCTTGGCAAGCGGACCGGGCAACAAAGATTATGGCATCTTGAGCGTCTTTTTGCAAGCTTATTATGATATAGAATATCTCTTTACGGTAGACGAAAATGTATTCAATCCGCCCCCAAAAGTAAAAAGTGGCGTTATCAGATTGGTGCGCAACAATGTTGAGCATCTTGGTTGCGATGAAAAACTCTTCCGCACCGTAGTGAAGACTACTTTCAATCAGCGCCGCAAAACTATTCGCAACAGCATTCGCGCCATACACTTCAACTATGAAGCATTAAGCAACAACGCATATATGCAAAAACGACCTGAACAATTGTCGGTAGCTGAATTTGTAGAACTAACCAATTTGGTAGCAGAACATATTGAGTAATAAGTTTTAAGTTTTAAGTTAAGTTTTAAGTTTTAAGTTTTAAGTTTGCTTTAGGTTTGTATGGATAATATTGCTTTGTCTGAAATAAAAGCTTTGCTCGATGATAAAGTTCTTATATATGAGCAGCCATCGTTTATTTCGTCTGACCCTATAAGCATACCTCACAGATTTAGTCAAAAAGAAGATATTGAGATAGCCGGATTTTTAGCATCAATTATAGCATGGGGCAACCGAAAAGCTATACTGAAAAGTTGCAACACAATGATGAATATGCTTGGCAATGAGCCCTACAACTTTATTAGTTCGGCTTCTGACGCTGAAATATCTCAACTCTCAAAGTTTGTATATCGCACATTTCAGGGCGAAGATTTGCCACAAATGGTGCGTGCCTTGCGCTATGTGTATCAGAATGGCGGACTTGAAAAAATATTTACGCCTATTGCAGGCGAAACAATGCGCACAGTGCTAATAAGGCTTTATTCTACCCTATTGCCTCATCTTGGTCAGCATGCACGCAAGCATATTGCCAATGTAAGCAAAGCTTCGGCTGGCAAACGACTAAATATGTTTTTGCGTTGGATGGTGCGTAGCAACGAGCGTGGCGTAGATTTTGGGCTGTGGAAAAACATTAGTCCATCAACTCTGATGTTACCACTCGATGTACATTCAGGCAATGTGAGCCGGCATTTTGGCATTCTCACTCGCAAAGCCAACGACTGGAAAGCTGTAGAGGAGGCAACAAACATATTGCGCACATTTTGCCCCAGCGACCCCGTTAAGTACGACTTTGCACTTTTTGGTGCAGGAGTGAATGGAGAAGTTGAATTTTGAGTTTTAAAATACTTTTTGGTGTGTCAAATAATTATTTCAGATTTAAGCAATTTGTGGTCAATCAAGACAAAACTGCCATGAAGGTTGGCACCGATGGAGTTTTGCTTGGTGTGCTTGCCAATGTCAATCAACAACAACCAATGCACATACTCGACATAGGCACGGGCACTGGTCTGATAGCTCTTATGCTTGCTCAGCGTTTTAGTTTATCTGAAATAGATGCCGTAGAAATAGATACTGATGCTTCCGAACAAGCTTTTTCTAATTTTCAGCTATCACCATTCGCCAACAGATTGCATATAATAAATAGTGATATTTCTGATTATACCCCAAAAAAACATTATGACCTTATAGTGAGCAATCCGCCCTATTTTGTCAATTCGCTCAAAGCACCCAACAAGCAGCGCACAACAGCTCGGCATACTGATACGCTCTCTTTTAGCGCATTGGCTACGGCTGTGCAGAGGCTTTTGTCATCAGACGGGAAATGCTGCATTATCATTCCGTCAGATGTATATGAAAATGTTGTAAGCATATTTTTTCAGCATCGGCTCTATGTGCAGCAGGCGGTTTTTATTAGTCATAATTCAACCAAAAAAGCAAAGCGAGTAGTTGTTTCGTTTATCACAGAGCCATGCACTGAAGTAGATAAGAGTGAGTTGTATATAGAGCAAACGGCAGGTGTATATTCTGCCGAATTTCAAAAGCTTGTAGAGCCGTTTTATCTGTTTTCAGGAAAATAAATTGTACTGTCTTCCAACAATAAGCATGTAACCCGATTTTCGCCTTTGGCACGGAGTGTAAAGAAAATTATCGTAGTGGCAACAGCGACGAGTTCTTCCAAAGAAACATAAAAACTAGAGTTGTTTACATTATCTCTTCCAATGCACCCGTTTCTGAGTTGATAATGAAGCCACGAACAACAATATCTTTGGGCACAAGTGGATGTGTTTTGATAGTTTCAACAGTTTGGCGCACAGACTCTGCTGTGTCTTTGAAACCTTCAAGCCAATGGTCGAGATTGATACCACATTTGCGTATGGTGTCAAGCGTTTCGTCGGTAATGCCACGAGCTATCATTGCATGATGAAAGTGAGCAAAACTCATGTGGCAAGCTCCGCAGTTGGAGTGTGCTACTACCATTATTTCCTCTACACCAAGTTCGTATATAGCTACAATCAGACTACGCATAGCTGAGTCGAAGGCCGAAATTACCAATCCGCCAGCATTCTTTATTATTTTGGCATCACCATTTTTTAGTCCGAGTGCTGCGGGTAGCAATTCTGTCAGTCGGGTATCCATACATGATAGCACTGCCAATTTCTTGTCAGGATATTTGTTAGTCAAGTATTTTTCATACCCTTTTTGCTCTACAAATGTCTTATTGTAGTCTAATATTTGGTCAATCATTGAATTTTAGTCATTTTATAGCCCATACGTTTTAGTTGCATAGCTACTCCCATCAAATATAGCTGATGAAGGCATTGCACATAGGCATCAAAAGCTTCTCTCGTTCCCGGTTCGATATTCTGATGACGCAAAGTGTTGTATGTGCGCGAGGCACATTCGCCCACTATTTGTTCTAATTGTGACTGTTCTGTAGCGTTGAGTAGCAAAACATCTTGACGTATATAGTCGTCTAAATTATCGTAGCCACGTTTGCTTCTCATGCAAGTATAGAGGTCTTGCTGCTTTGCTACTTCCCACACTGTATCCCACATTTTGGCTATTGCCATGCCTATATACATCATCCAGCCAAGCGACACTGTTGGGTAGTTGGCAAATTCTCTGATGCCGTCAGTAATGTAAGCATTGGCTATCTCTTCCCATTTTTCTTCAACATCGGGGCAGTTGGGCAGTGGCTCGCTGACCTCATCAACTGACAGAAGATATTGATACAGATCCTGACGAATAATGTTTTCAAATGTCTGTTCCATAAATACTTATGCCAACAGCTGTTCTATTTTTTCTATCAGAGCAGATTTTTGAATTAGTCCGGTCGACTTGTCAATCAATTCGCCATTTTTGAAGAATAGGAGTGTTGGTATGCTTCTGATGCCATAGCGTGCAGGTATGTCGGTGCCACCTTCTACGTCGAATTTGGCTACCTTTATTTTTCCATCATATTCAGCAGCTACAGCATCTACTGTTGGTGCCAAAGCGCGGCACGGACTGCACCATACAGCCCAAAAATCTACCATTACTAAGCCTTCAGCACTGAGTACTTCAGCATCGAAATTGTTGTCGTTAAGTTCTTTCAGCATAATGTTATGAATTAAATTGATGTACAAATTTACCACGGCTCTTTCATATAACCAAATTACCACGAAGCTTGAATTAAATAAAAGAACCATGATTTTGTTTTACTTCTTTGTTTTTGTCGAATACAATTTTGCTTAACTTTGTTCAATCAATAATAATCTAATTCTATCAAATGAACTATTTAGCACATTTGGCGCTTTCACACGACAATTCGAGTGTAATGCTCGGAAATTTTATAGGTGATTTTGTCAAGGGTAGCGATTATTCTCGTTATTCGCCAAAGGTGCGAACAGGTATTCTTTTGCACAGAAAGATTGACGATTTTACTGATAATAACCCTATTGTGCATGAAACTAATATGTTTCTGAAAGATGCATACGGGCGCTATGCTGGCGTGATAACTGATATGTATTATGATCATTTTTTGGCAAATAATTGGAGTGAGTGTAGGCAAATGTCGGTCAATTTCAAGTCAGATGTAAAGTTGGCAAAGTTTGTTAGTAGAGTGCATCGTATAATGTTGTTCAACTATTTTCGTTTGCCCGGCGATGTGAAGAAGATGTTGCCTTTTTTGATAAAAAGCAGAAGGCTTGAGAATTATGCCAATTTTTCAGGTTTGGCGCGTTCGCTCAATATTATGGCGCGCAACACATCGTTGCCTTCAAACACGCAAGATGCTATAAAGATTCTGAAAGACAATTACGATATATTTTTAGGTCATTTCAAAGCTTTTTATCCGCAAATACAAGCTATGGCCGACGAAGAGCTCAAAGATATTCAGCCTGATTGAAAAAAAAGAAAAAGTTCATCAAAAGAGATATGATGAACTTTTTTTGTTTGTGGAGCTGTGGGGAATCGAACCCCAGTCCAGGCAAAGAAGCAATATGCTTTCTACATGCTTATCTTGCTTTTAGTTTTCGTGAACAGCGAGGGAACAAGCGCCCGAACTATTCCTTAGCTCTTTGAGTATTTCGCTATTGGCAAGGAGCACACCGCAAGCTATCCCCAATTTACCTGTGCCTCTGTATCAGACCGCCTTGAGGAGTGGGCATCTGAGAGACATCTCGTCTCAACCTCTTAGGTCGAGATAAAGCTTATCTACTATTATTCGATTAAGCAGCGAGAGCATAAGAAGTTTCGCCAGTTATAGTTTGATACCCGAGATTATAGAGCCGGCATACCGACGCTCTGCATGCTTACATACCTCTTGGCAATGCTGTCAAATCCAAGGTCAACCCCATTTTTGTGTTGCATTAAAGAAATATGCGAGTGCAAATTTATACTTTTTTTCTGTTTTTGGAAAAATTTTTTGGCGCAGCCTTACTCAACAATTTTCTGAAATGCTACACGTTCATCGCCGTTGGCAATGTGTATGATGCCACAATAGGTGAAGCCATATTTTTGCATTACGTGTTGCATTATGGTGTTGTCGCGGTGTGTGTCGATGCGGATGTTGTTGGTTACTGAAAAGCAGAATTGCATTATGTCATTGAAAATCTGATGTGTGTGTGGTTCGCTTGCTATGCGGTGTACAACGTAGTATGGCTGTGTGTTGTCTATCCAATTGCCATTGTATATTTTGTCGTATGTTGGCTCTGGCGATGGCAGAAAGGCAAAATAGGCTACTATTGTGTTGTTGTCTATGAGCAGATATGCGCCATTTTTTTTCATATCGGCTTTTATAATTTCTTCTGATGGGTAGCTACCTGTCCATTGTTTCATGTTGCCTGATGAGCGCATTATGCTTTTGGCGGCTTCCATTATTTTCATTATTACAGGTATGTCAGCAATCTCTGCTTTTCTTATTGTTCGGCTCATTTTATGTGTGTGTGTGTTTATTTTTTTCTTCCTTCGCAGATGCGCCATTTGCCATATATGTCTTTGTGGCGTTCTATGTTGGTGTATCCTTCAGTGTGCATCATTTGCATTACTTCGTCAGAGTAGGCTTCGTTTATTTCGAATAGCAATATTCCGTTATCTGACAGTAGCTCTTCGCGCCCAAGTTTTGCTATTTTTCTGTAAAAAAGTAGTGGGTCAGAGTCGGGCACAAAGAGTGCGGTGTGGGGTTCGTAGTTGAGCACGTTGCTTTGCATTTGTGCTTTCTCTTTGTGGCAGATGTATGGCGGATTGCTCACAATGGTGTTGAATGTGCCTAAGTGTAGGTTTGGTGCCAATATGTCGGCTCTGTGCAGGTGTATGCTTAAGCCATGTAGCTGCATGTTTTTTTGTGCTACGGCAAGTGCACCTTCTGATATGTCAATAGCACTAACGTCGATGTCGGGGCGCAACATTTTGATGCTTAGGGCTATGCAGCCGCTGCCTGTGCCTATGTCGAGTAGTGTGCCTTGTGGTGCTTTTTGCGTGGCAATGTTTACAAGTTGTTCGGTTTCGGGTCGTGGAATGAGCACATTGTTGTCTACGTAGAATGTATGTTGGCAGAAGTACGCTTTGTGCGTAACATATTGCAGAGGCATATTGTTTGCCAGCAGTTTTGTAGCGTTGCTAAGTGTGCTTATTGTGTCGGTGCTTGCCGTGTCGGTGTCGTGCATCAGCATTTGAGCCGTAGTCCAATTCATGGTGTCGCATAGCAGGTATGTAGCTACAGAGCGTGCGTCGGCAATGTGGCTTTGTGTGAGTGCCTGCGTTAATTGTTGGCGTAGTTGCTGAAACGTCATTTAGTATATTTGTTTTGCAACGGCGTAGACGCTATCGGTGGCCATGAGTGTGTAGAAGTGTAGGTCTGGCACACCAGCTGCTTTTAGTTCGCGGCATTGCTGTGTGAGCCATTCTATGCCTACTTGTTTTACTTCATCGTCGGTATGGCATTTTTCTACTTCGTTTACAAAGTCGGCAGGTATGTCGCAGTTGAAGACTTTGGGTAGTACGCTTATTTGGCGTTTTTTGGTGAGTGGCTTAAGACCGGGAATAATGGGCACGTTGATGCCTGCTTTACGGCATTGGTCTACAAAGCTGAAGTATTTGTTGTTGTCGAAAAATAGTTGTGTTATAATATATTCGGCACCCATATCAACCTTTTGTTTCAGGTATTTGATGTCGTTATCCATATTGGGTGCTTCTATGTGTTTTTCGGGGTATCCGGCTACGCCAAACGAGAATTTTGTGTCGAAAGGGTCGTTGATTGTGCCATCGAGGAAGTTGCCGTTGTTGATATTGTTTATTTGCCTGATGAGGTCAGAGGCGTGCTGATGACATTCGGTTGCTGACACTTCCATCTCTTTGTCGTTGTCGCCACGTAATGTAAAAATGTTGTGTATGCCCAAGAAGTTGAGATCTATGAGCATATATTCGGTTTCGCTTGGTGTGAAGCCTTGGCAGATGATGTGAGGCACAACGGGTATGTTGTATCGTTGTTTTATGGCGGAGGCTACGGCAAGTGTGCCGGGGCGTTTTTTTACAAATATTCTTTTCAGGTTGCCGTTGTCAGATGTTTTGTATATGGCTTCAGAGTGGTGTGTTGTAATGTTGATAAATAGCGGATCGAACTCTTTGAGTGTGTCGATGCTGTAAAAAAGTTTTTCTAATCCGCTACCTTTCATAGGTGGCAACACTTCTATAGAAAATCCGGTTGTTGTGCGGTTGCGTAGTATTT
>CAJONN010000206.1 GCA_905235955.1 uncultured Marinilabiliaceae bacterium | reverse complement strand
ACGCTCTACAGAACAAGGAATACTCCAGCTCTTGCAGACATCAATGAATGCCAGCACATCATTTTGATAGCCATGTTCGCAGTTCTTGTCGTCAAAATCTGCACATAACAGGTGACAAGTGTTGTCTTCGTTAAGCACATAGAGACCTATCACATCCCTGCCATCGGCATCTTTGCCTTCCAAATGTCGATAGACATCATTATCAGTAAGAGGTGAGAATTGGCGATTGGGACAATCGGCACATTTGAATGTTTTCTTGTCGCAAAGTGGAGTCCATTCATTCTGACACACAGGCTGATAGCCAGTTTTCCCACTTGTCTTGCTGTACCACCTACGGGCAAACACATCCTCACGCCCTTTGAAAAGGCTTCTAAACAAGTCCACCTTCTCCTGAAGCGACAAATTTTGCATTGCCGTTGGGGGCTTTTCTGTGGGCGTGACATCTTCGCCAAGCCTTTTTCTAAGCTCGGCATTCTCGGCTTCCAATTCCTTGATGCGCCCAAGTAGCCGTTCACGTTCTATCTGCCACTCCTGCATGGATTATCTAACTCAACTTTCCTACTTGAGTTAAATTATTATCAGTCAATAAAATAAACGAATATTTGTTGTATATTAGTGGTATCTAAATGGCTGAATAACCCCAAATATGCGTTTATCTTAATGAGTGCGAATCTTTTAGATGAAATTTCGGGCGATAAATGCAAAAAATGCCATCGATCACATACTTCGTCATTACATCCCATTTTTCAAAAATGGACGCCAATTAAACGCCTTTTTGCCCAAACGTTGCGGCGTGCCAGTCTTGGTGCTTTGTAAAAATATACAATATCACCCACCAACTCACAGCAAGAAAAACCTTCCTCCACACAATCAATATTTTTCAGTACTTTCCTACTTGCAAAACTCACATTAATTTTACACCTATTATTTTTTGATATTAATACTTTTTTACATAGTTTTACATTTATATATAATCTAAAACTAAAAAAACAGTATGTCAACATCAATTTTTTTACTCGTACCGGTAGCGTCGGCCATTGCACTCCTTTTTGCATGGCTTTTTTATCGTAGTATGATGAAAAATAGCGAAGGTACACCGCGTATGGCCGAAATTGCTAATTTCGTTCGCCAAGGTGCTATGGCCTATTTGCGTAGGCAGTATGGCGTTGTTATCAAGGTTTTTATAGCTCTTGCTATCATTCTTACAATTTTGGCATTCGTGGGTGTGCAAAACCCATTCGTACCTATTGCATTCCTCACTGGTGGCTTCTTCTCTGGCCTATGTGGCTATTTGGGAATGAAAACGGCTACCAACGCGTCGGCACGCACTGCCAATGGTGCTACAAAAAGCCTCAACTCTGGTCTGAAAATAGCCTTCAGAAGTGGTGCTGTTATGGGCCTTGTAGTTGTAGGCTTCGGATTGCTCGATATAGCTTTGTGGTTTTGGCTGCTCAACTATATTGTCTTCACGCCAGAAAATATGCAAAATGGCTTAGAACTTTTCGGTCTTACGTTTGTACATGCGGGCACAACCGAACATGCTAAAATGATAGAGATAACTGCTACTATGCTTACCTTTGGCATGGGTGCCTCTACTCAAGCTCTCTTCGCACGTGTGGGCGGTGGCATCTTTACAAAAGCTGCCGATGTAGGTGCCGACCTTGTGGGCAAGGTAGAGGCTGGTATTCCTGAAGACGACCCACGCAACCCCGCAACTATTGCCGACAATGTGGGCGACAATGTGGGCGATGTAGCTGGTATGGGTGCCGACCTCTATGAGAGTTTTTGCGGTTCGATACTCTCTACCGCAGCTTTGGGCGCTGCCATTCCTGCTATATCTGACGAACGACAGTTTGAGATGATAATAGCACCTATGCTGGTAGCTGCCATTGGCACATTGCTCTCTGTAGTTGGCATTTATGCTGTAAGAACTAAAGAGGGCGCTACGCAAAAAAATCTGCTCAACGCACTACTGCTTGGCACGGGTGGCTCATCAGTGCTAATATTGGTAGCCGTAGCTTGTATGGCGTGGGTAGGCTGGATAGAATGGGGCATATTTGGTTCAGTTGTTGCTGGTTTGCTCTCTGGCGTCATCATTGGTCAAGGCACTGAATATTATACTTCTGACGAATACAAACCTACACGTGGCATCGCAAGTCAGACACAGCAAGGCTACGCCACTACCATTATCGAAGGCATATCGGTAGGCATGTATTCTACTTGGTTGCCCGTAGTTGTAGTAGCTGCAGCTATTATTGCTGCCTTTGGCTTTGCAGGTGGCTTCTCGTCAGACCCTAATGCATTTGCTCAGGGCGTATATGGCATTGGCTTTGCAGCTGTAGGCATGCTCTCTACACTTGGCGTAACATTGGCTACTGATGCCTTTGGTCCGATAGCCGACAATGCTGGAGGCAATGCTGAAATGAGCGGATTGCCCGAAGAGGTTCGTCAACGCACCGATGCACTTGACAGCCTTGGCAACACTACAGCTGCTACCGGCAAAGGCTTTGCTATAGGCTCAGCAGCACTAACCGCTATGGCACTTTTGGCTGCATATATTGAAGAAATCAGAATGTGGCTCGTAAGGTTGGCTACGCAAAGTGATGGCATAAAGCAAATTGGCGAAACCATCTTCTCTGTCGACGGACGAGAGGGTACAATAAAAATAGCTGAGGCAACAATGCGCGACTTTGTATCAGCATTTGACCTCTCGCTCTTCAATCCGCTCTTGCTCGGTGGCTTGTTTATAGGTGCCATGATGGCATTCCTCTTCTGTGCTATGAGTATGAAAGCTGTAGGCCGAGCAGCCTCTAAAATGGTTGACGAAGTGCGCCGTCAGTTCCGCGAAATAGCTGGCATCATGGATGGCACTGGCACTCCTGACTATGCTCGTTGCGTAGAAATATCAACCAAAGGAGCACAGCATGAAATGGTAGTTCCGTCGCTCTTGGCTATCATTGTGCCTATAGTTGTAGGCATTGTATTTGGCGTACCGGGCGTAATAGGCTTGCTTGGTGGCGGACTCACTGCTGGTTTTACGCTTGCCGTGATGCTCAACAATGCTGGTGGCGCATGGGACAATGCCAAGAAGTTTATTGAAAAAGGCAATCATGGTGGCAAGGGATCAGACTGTCATAAAGCAGCTGTGGTTGGCGATACTGTAGGTGACCCATTCAAAGACACCAGCGGTCCGTCGCTCAACATACTTATCAAACTTATGTCGATGGTTTCAGTAGTAATGGCAGGTCTGACCATCACATATTCTATTTTCGGATAAAAACATAAATAGAGGTTCATAAACAAATCCTTCGTAACCACGTGGCTGCGAAGGATTTATTTTTTACTTATTGCTTAGTCTTTTAAGTTCTTCCTCAATTCTGTTGAGTTGTGCTCTGATATCATTGTTGTTATCTGACACCATTTCATCTACAAAAATAGAATTGATAAGCGATAAGCCAATAATTCCGCCCATTATCAGAATAAGACTAAACACTATTTTTGCCACGCCACCCCAAAAAGGCGTTGTAGCCTCGGCAATGGTGTTTGGTATATCATACCATCCCTCTATAGTACACATCCGAAAGATAGTATAAATCGACTCCCCGATCGAGCCAAAATATTGTGGCACAATACTGTGCAAAAGGTCAGTGCAAATGAGTGCTGTAATGACAATAAGCAGCAAGAATGAACACATTATACCAACTGTTTTGCGCATAGCATCTCTGAAGTGCCCAACAATAATAGCAAAGTCAGGGAAAAAGCGAAATGTGCGCATAAACTTTACAATGCGCAGCGTTCTGAGTGTCTGCAACGTCTCAAAGCTGCCAAGTGCTGGCAATGCCATTTGCAATGCTGATGGCAACGAAACAAGCACAATAATAAAGTCAAAAACATTCCAACCATCTCGGCAAAATTTGCGCCACCCCAAGTGCTTGATTTTCACTATTATTTCTGCTATAAAATAGAGCGTGCAAGCCAAGTCGGCCACATCCAATAGTGGAAACTCTGCACCGCACTCTTGTGCAAATATTATCAGCGCATTGACTATGATGACACTAAGCACAATGCGTTCGTTCAGAAATATCTGTTTCATTATTATATTCTCGTAACGCTCAGAGTCTTGAAAATATAATAGTTAGCTTAGCTATTTTGTTATGTTGACTCTTGGGGTTATCTCAATACATTGCGAATATAATTATTTTGATCATATTACTTCCAACAATTAGCACGAAACCACACGGCTCTTTGTTTTGAATGGTTAAATGAAAAAGCCTTACCACAAGAACCGTATTTACTCATCAAGTTTCGCAAGTAGAAATGTTCTGCAAACAAGTCTCCAAACACGACCTTCCCATTAATTTTACTTTTTCTGTACCGACAGAAAAAGTAACAAAAAGAACTCGTCGCTGATGCCACTCCGCTAAAAATTATCTTCGCTTCGCTAAACGATTTTAACTCGCTTCGCTCAAACAGAAAATCG
>CAJONN010000205.1 GCA_905235955.1 uncultured Marinilabiliaceae bacterium | reverse complement strand
GCTAAAAATTATCTTCGCTTCGCTAAACGATTTTAACTCGCTTCGCTCAAACAGAAAATCGTTTCGGGCGCTTCGCTACGATAATTTTCTTAACGCTCCTTGCCAAAGGCGACAACCGCGAGGTGAAAATCGGGTTCCGTGCTTATTGTTGGAAGGCGATTTGTAGGTTATACACCTTTCGCCCATTCAGGGCTAATTTTCTGTATATTTCCACTTGAGAAACTTGAGTATATAAAAAAAGAAAAAACACAAAAAAACTGCGTTCTTTGTGTTCTCTGTGTGGAAAATATAGTTTTCTCTCTGTGCGAGAAAGAAAATATGTAAAATAGCGTATTAGTTCAATCCATGGGCAAGTAGTGCTTCAGCGTAAATCATATCATCTGGAGTTGTTATCTTTATATTCTCGCGATTGCCGTTCGAGAGGTGTATGTTGTAGCCAGCCGCCTCAACCACACTCGCATCATCGGTAAATGTGTTCTGAAATGGCTGCAAATATGCACTTTTGAGTATCTTCACCTTAAACACTTGTGGCGTTTGCACCATCCTAACTGTAGTGCGGTCTACCGCATGGCTCAGCCCCTTGTCGTCTACTATGCGCACCGACTCTTTTGAGTCGCTTACGGGCACTGCCGTACCGTATGCGCCAGCCTCTATATAGCACCTATTGAGCGTAGCTGTCTGCACCAACGGTCTGACACCATCGTGAACGCCCACAAGCCCATCTTCTTCAATAAGAGCAAGTCCGTTTCTGACACTTTCAAAGCGTGTAGTGCCACCTTGAGCTATCTGATGTTTCACATCAAAGAGATATTGTTGGCACAAACCTTTCCATTTCTCTATTTGACTCTCAGGCAAAACAACTATTATCTCTATTTCGGGGTCGAATTTATGAAAGACTTCGATGGTGTGCATCAGCACTGGTCTGCCCATCAAGAGCAAAAACTGCTTGGGCGTTATTGTGCCCATTCGTTTACCAGAACCTCCAGCTACTATAATAGCATATCGTTTCATATATTTTTGTGTTTTTTGTTCAGAGAAAAATACTAAGAATGTATCAATGCCAAAAGCATACATCCTACGCCAATAACAAAGCCAACCAATAGCTGCGATGGCGTATGTGCATTTAAATACATACGAGCCCACGCTACTGCTCCAATTATGGCAAATGTAAATGATAGCACAATGCTAAAATCGATATTAGAAGTAATGCCAACAACGCAAACAAAGGTCAGCAATGCGCCAACACCCATGCCATGTAGGCTTATTTTCCATACCGACGAGATGCACATAGCAACTATCATTATGATAAACATACCATCGCTCATGCGTATGAGTGGAAATGGCAGTTCTGATTTGAAGTGCATATAGTAACATGCTAATCCGATGATGACGGCCGACACACTAAGTGGCAATATGCGCTCGCTTTTATTGGGCATCTCAGGGTCGCCAACGTAGCCCATAGCCACCAATACTGAGAGCGATGCAAGGGGCAACAAACATGTGGCTATACCTATCTGCACCATTGTAATGGTTTTGTAGTAGGCAGGCAATATGCTCCACATTGTGTTGCCATATAGCAAAAACAACATTGCATATATTGGCATCATCATCGGGTGGAATGCGATAGAGATAATATTTGCTATTTTGCGTAGCATTTGTTCTATGTTTGTTAGCTCTTTATTAGCGTATTTAGTACCAAAAATAATAATCTTTCCCATACTTATTTTTCAAAGTTGCTTCCTGAGCCTTGCTACAGGTATGCCAAGTTGTTCTCTGTATTTTGCTATTGTTCGGCGAGCTATTTTGAACGATTTTTCAGTCAAAATATCTACCAATTTATCGTCGGTAAGTGGATTTTTCTTATCCTCAGCTGCAATGCTCTCTTCCAATATCTTTTTCACTTCGCGCGAGCTTACATCTTCACCTTCAGTGCTTTGCACTCTTTCTGAGAAGAAGTATTTGAGCGGATAGATACCAAAGGGGGTTTGCACATATTTGCTGTTCGACACGCGCGATATGGTTGATGCATCAAGGTTGGTGCGCTCGGCAATATCTTTCAGTATCATAGGGCGCAATTTCGATTCGTCACCATCTATAAAATAGTCGCCTTGATATTCCATTATGGCATTCATCACAAGCGAGAGTGTGTTTCTGCGTTGCTTTATGGCATCAATAAACCACTTAGCCGAGTCGAGTTTTTGCTTTACAAACACTACTGCATCTTTTTGCTCTTTGGTTTGGTTGGCTTTGTTGCGCGAATACTCTTCAAGCATTTCAGTGTAGTGAGCACTTATTTTTAGCTGTGGGTCGTTGCGCGAGTTGAGGTGGGCCGATAGCTGACCATCTTCATAGTCTATGATGAAGTCGGGCACTATGTGTTGCACCGTTCTGATGGTGGCACCTGCACCACTATATCCACTGCCGGGTTTGGGGTTGAGGCGCAATATTATGTCTATTGACTCTTTTAGTTCCTCTTCATCGGCAAGATGTAGGCGTTTTATTATTTTGTCGTAATGTTTTTTGCTAAACTCTTCAAAGCATACATTTATGATGTTGTATGCCACTTGCACTGCTGGGTCGGGCGAGAGCTCTGGGTCAGATTCTTCTGCCGAGGCACCAAGTAGTAGTAGCTGCATCATGAGGCATTCGCGCAAGTCTCTAGCACCAACGCCGGGTGGGTCAAACTGCTGCACTATTTTTAGCACTGCTTCTACTTCTGATGTTTCTACTTCAGCGTTAGTAGCAAAGGCTATATCGTCAGCTATCTCATCGGTTTTGCGACGCAAGTAGCCATCTTCATCTATGTTGCCTATAATGTATTGTGCTATCTCTCTTTGCTCGTCTGGTATATTGTGCAGTCCTATCTGTTCTACCAAATGTTCATAGAACGATATACCTTCTGATATAGGTATTTCGTTTTTTTCGTCGTCGGGCGAATAGTTATTAGCTTGCGTTCTATATGATGGCAACTCGTCGTCATCGCCCAAATATTCTTCTATTGTTTCATCTCGTTCGCGTTCTTCCTCAGTTATCTGCTCTTCATTGTTGTCAGTTGGCTCATCATCTGATGCTGACATTTCGTTGCTGTCAACTTCAAGTACTGGGTTGGCTTCTATCTCATCTTTTATGCGTTGTTCAAGTTGCGTAGTTGGTATCTCCAGTAGCTTCATTATCTGAATCTGGAGTGGCGACAACTTTTGTTGCATTCCCTGTTGTAGGCTCTGATTTAGCATACGCAATTATCTTTTTTCTTAGGCCGTTTTCAGCAAAGATATATATTTATACTGAAAACAACAATTGTTGTTACCCATCATATCCGTGGGCGAATTCATAATAGCCAACAAATTATTTTCCAACAATTAGCACGAAACCATATTTTGTTTTGTAGAGCCGTCATTCGTAGTAGCTCAAGTTTCGCAAGTGAAAAATGCACAGAAAATAAGTCCTGAGAATGGGCGGAATATACCCACCAAATTGCCTTCCAACAATTAGCACGGAACCCGATTTTCACCTCGCGGTTGTCGCCTTTGGCACGGAGCGTTAAGAAAATTATCGTAG
>CAJONN010000204.1 GCA_905235955.1 uncultured Marinilabiliaceae bacterium | reverse complement strand
TTTAGCGTAGCGGAGATAATTTTTAGCGGAGTGGCAACAGCGACGAGTTCTTTTTGTTACTTTTTCTTGCGGAAAGAAAAAGTAAAAGACTAATGAAAATGCCGTGTTTGGGGACTTGTTTGCAGATCATTTCTACTTGCGAAACTTAAGTAATATGATAGAGTTATTGTTGTAGAGAAAATAAAATAAAAAAAGGGTCTGAAATCACTTCAGTCCCTTTCCCTTGGATTCTTAATAAATCCCTGTTAACCAAAATTCCAATCTATGAAAAAAATCTACTTTGCAAAAGTACTGCCTTCTGTGAAATTAACACCCTAAATAATGTTAAATTTCTATAAAGTAATTTTAGCCATCACGGTGTCAACTACTTTTGTTCTCTATTACGCCATGTATATGCAATGGTTTCGATTTTTTTGTATTTTTTACAAATTTTTCTTTCTGCTATTAATTGATTATTACGTAGTTATGCTAAAAATATGTTATTTTACTATGTTTTTAATGCTTGTATATTTACTTATTGATGATAGCTTAATAAGTGATATTTGTTAGTTTTTATCTCTTTCAGAGGTCGTTTCTTTGAAAAAAAATGTTACATCTGAAGTATAATTATGGTGTTTTTGCATTGATATTTCACAAGCTAAAAAGTGATTTTTTAAGGGGTGTCGTAGGAAAAAGTTGCTACTGCTCTTTCGGTTGAAAATTTTTTTGCTTTTTTGGTAGTGTTGCACTTGGGGGGAGGGAGAGAAGAGTTAAAATCGTAGAGCTGTGTGTGAAAGTTGTTTGTTTTAGTCTCTCATGAATTAAAATGTTTTAATTTTGCTCTGAGTTATGTGAAAAATTTTGCTTTTCAGAAAAAAATAGCCTTTTCATTGAATAGAGAACAAAAAATATTTAGAGTTACACTAATAGGAAGTGTAAGCAATGTATTGTTGCTGATATTCAAGTTTGTAGCAGGCATAGTGGGCAATAGTTCGGCTATGATTGCCGATGCTATACATTCGCTATCCGACTTCTTGACCGATATAATTGTAATATTGTTTGTTGGCATTAGCGCCAAACCTCAAGATGCTTCGCATGACTATGGACATGGCAAGTACGAAACTATAGCATCGTTTATTATAGGTATAGCACTGTTGTTGACTGCTTTCTACATTGTTGGCAGTGGCGCAAATAAGATTTGGTTGTGGTGGAATGGCATTGATATAGTAGCGCCAGAGGGCATTGCACTTGTGGCAGCATTATTCTCGATAGCCATAAAAGAGCTACTCTACAGATATACGGCTGCGCAAGGCAATAGGCTCGAATCGCAAGTGATGATAAGCAACGCATGGCATCATAGGAGCGATGCATTGTCGTCGATAGGGGTAGCAATAGGCATTGGTGGTGCTATGTTGCTGGGGCAAAAATGGACAATACTCGACCCTTTGGCATCAGTATTGGTTGGCGGACTGCTGATGCGTGTGGCATATCAGTTGCTAAAAACTACAACAGATGAACTTACCGAATGTTCGCTACCAGAAAATATTGAAAATGAGATAATAGAAACAATAGAAACAGTACCCAATGTGAGCAATACTCACAATTTGCACACTCGCAAACTTGGCAATCGAATAGCCATAGAGGCTCACATACGTATGGACGGCTCGCTGACTCTTAATGCTGTGCACGATGCAACTACCAAAGTTGAAGAAAATCTAAAAAAACGTTTTGGCAATCAGACACATATTATCATTCATATGGAGCCGCTCAAAGCGTAAACGCAAACTACTATATATGAAACAGATAGCTATATACATTGTTGTGCTTTTTGTTGCCACCACTATTTCGGCACTATCGCATGCTATGAGCAAAGCTGAAGTATACGATGCTGAAACAGAGCGATGGTTGGTCAAACTCGACTCAATAATAATATACAACAATCAATACGAAGCCGAGCAGAGACAGATAGTAAACAAGATGATGCTACAGCGCAACAGACTTCAGAACCAGCAGGAGATATACAAGCTTAACAGTGAGCTATACAACGAGTGCCGCACATTTGACTCGGCAATAGCTATGGAGGCTGTAGAGATGAACTTGGCATACGCTCAAAAAATAGGCAACAGAAATATGATAGTAGAATGGACGATAAAAAAATCGTTCCAACTATCGGTAACCGGCATGTTGTCAGAAGCTGCCGACGTACTCAGAGGCATTGATGGCAGCCTATTGCCTCACAACTTGCAGGTGGTATTTTATGAGCAGATGAATTACCTATATGCACACTTTGCACAATATACGGGAGTAGATCCACATCATGACACGTATATGCGCCAAGCATCGGCTTATAGAGATTCGCTCAACAACATCATAGAGCCTACCGATGCTAACTATGTTTGGCACAATGCGCTCAAAACTATAACTGCTGAAAATGCTGATAGCATTAGTTCTGAGCTTGAAAAAATAATAGATAGCAGCAACCTTGACACACCTGAAGCAGCTGCAAATGCATACACACTTGCACAAATATGCAAGCAGATGGGCAACAACTCGGGCTACTTGCAAAACCTCAGCAAATCGTCGATAGCCGACTTGCGCATAGCCAACAAAGATATAGCCTCGCTTGAGGAGTTGGCTGGCGTGCTATATAATCAATGTGTGGGCGATGCCGACATTCAGACATTGATATTAGACTCTGATGATGCACTAAGCAGAGCCAACGCATATATAAGCCTCTGCATGCAAAAAGTATTGGCATTCAACAACAGAGTGCGTATGGTGAGCATATCGCGCATAATTGACAACATACAGCACACTTATATAGAGCGCAACGCTGAACAACGCAAACAACTGCGAGGCATACTCAGCATAACACTCGTATTGCTACTGATATTGGCTGTTGCATCTATATTTTTGGTCAGAATGTATAGGAAAAAAAAGCGCACCAATCATCAGCTCGAAAGCATAAATAGCCAGTTGCACACTACCAACGATGCTTTGCAAGAGAGCAATTTTGTGAAAGAGGAGTATATCGGCCACATGTTTTCGCTCTGTTCGGGCTATATAAGCAAGATGGACGAATACCGCAAAAACATCAACCGCAAGCTGAAGGTGAATCAATATGACGATGCCTTAAGTATTACAAACAAGCCTTTGGCACAAGCCGAAATGGAGAAATTCTACAAAGATTTTGATACAATTTTTCTGCATATATACCCCAACTTCATTGAGGAGTTTAACAATTTGCTACAACCCGAAGAGCGTATTGTGCCTCAAAAAGACGAATTGCTCAACACTCAGTTGCGCATCTACGCCCTTGTAAGGTTGGGTATCAACGATAGTGTGAAGATAGCTAAGTTGCTACACTGCTCGCCACAAACTATATACAACAATAGGCTCAAAATACGCAACAAAGCTATAGTAGCCAAAGATGCGTTTGCTGACTATGTAAAGCAATTGGGAAGAAAAAAATCTTAAGTTTCGCAAGTAGAATTTGTTCTGCAAACAAGTCCCCAAACACGGCTTTTTCATTAGTCTTTTACTTTTTCTGTGCCGACAGAAAAAGTAACAAAAAGAACTCGTCGCTGTTGCCACTCC
>CAJONN010000203.1 GCA_905235955.1 uncultured Marinilabiliaceae bacterium | reverse complement strand
AAAAAAAATTGGGTATAGCTTTCGTTCTATAGGCACTTTATTTTTCTAATTGGTTATCAATAAATGCTTGCAAAAACTTCCACTTCGACCCGATGAGCTTTCAACTACAACTCTGACTATATACAAACCTTGTGGCATACATATTATTTCAGGTGCTAAAGCTGTAATGTCAATTGCTTCAGTTTGGATTGCGTTTGCAATAATAGTCATTTTTTCTGAAATACATTTATGCCCGTCAATAGAAAATATTTCTATTGTTGTGTTTAGCATTGCTCCTGCATCGTTGTGTACAAAACTTAACCATAGTTTTCCGTTGGCTGCGCTAAATGGCGATGGATATATCTTGGTGTCGCTAAAGCGTATTTTGCTCTGTGCGTTGCTTTTTACGTTCACACTGAGCTCTGACGAGTTGTTGTATATGTCCCACGCTTTGAGTGTTATGTTGTTTAGTCCGTCGGCAAGGTCAGCCAATTGGTACTGCACGGTGCCTGTGGTGATGCTACCTTTGTTGTAGCTAAAGTAATTGTTTAGGCTAATGGGATTGTTGCGGTCGTTGTTGATGCAAATGGTTATGTCGTGCCCAATGCCTATGCCTGATGTGTTGATGCCCGACTCATCGAAGAAGGTAGCATAAAGCACTGGCGCAGAACCTGTTGATGTTTGCCCGACAGTAAAGTTATCAAAGTCTATCCACGCCTCTATTTGTGGTCCGATGGTATCAATTGGGGCATTGGCATCAACACCGCCTATAAGTATGTCGTCTTCAGCACCGTTTGCCTCTTTTTGGTCGTCAGAAACGGCATAGTAGAATATTCGACCATAGCCGAGCGAGAAGTTAATGTCTTTTGAGAGGCGCAGTTGTGTTGTAAAGTGTCCGTTGGTTACTTCGGTTTTGCCTTTGTAAAGTATGTTTTTGTACTCATCGTAGGCATATACTGCACTTTTTATTCCTGTGGTTTTGGTAGTTACTTTTTTGTCGTAGAGCACTATTTCTACTGTGCCGTTGAACGATTCGTCAACAGTGCCATCAGTTTTGCGCACACTACCGGCAATGCTTGAGAGGGCAAGGGCTTTGAGTGGCTCATCGCAAGTAAGTTTGGCTTCGCCATTTATTGAGTCGGTAACAACGGTTTGTTCGTTGGTGCAGAGTACTATTGCGGGGTCGCCAAGTAAGACGTATTTGAGCGTGTTGATTATTCCGCCAGCTTTGTTTTTGGCAAGTCTGACGGCTTCGCCTATGCTATAGCGCCTACCATTCTCGTCTTTTTCGAGCAGATAATCATACAATGCATTGTTTATCTGATAGTTGCTATTAGAATATACGGTACGTGTTGTGGTAAAGCAGCCTATAAAGCCTCCGTTGTTGTATAGCAATCCCTCTTCGCCTGCACTGCGCGATGTGTTGGTATGGTCAAACGGACCGAAACTGCAAGCTGCAGTGATGAGGAATAGTGGGCGTTTTTTGTTGGTAAGTGTTGGTATGTCGCTCTGTTTAAATACGCCGTCGGCTGTGAGGCGGTCATTACCACCATGGCCTACATAGTTGATAATGAGGCTGCCGTTGTTCATCTGGTCGAGCACATCGGCACGTGCTGATGGATAGAATGTTATATTGCCACGTGGCGTATATTGATAGGCTTCAAGATAAATGCGTTTGTAGTTCATTTCAGGGTGCATAGCCTCCATCTTCACAGCCAAGTTTTCAGCATTGATAAGGTGCTCGTTTGAATTTTCGTCATCGGCAAAAAAAGCTATGCGTGTTTTCCAACTACCCTCATCGAGGTCGGTCAGATAGGTTTCTACTTTGTCGACCAACACTGTGGCCTCTTCGGCTGTTTGGCACGGGAAACGTCCGACGCCTACGTCCATACGAGCGGCAAGGTCGCTAATGCCCTCATTGTCGTCGAGCCAACCAAAGAAGTCGTCGGTTACATAAGTTTGTACGTTGTTGAGCGACATTTTTGATTGATATGTGGGCACTTTGTTGCCAACTGCCTCATGCAAATTATCATACAATCCATCGCCAAAAAGCAACACGGTGCGTAGCTTATTGCGGTCGCGGTCGAAGACCATTTTGATATAGTCGCGTATGGCACTCACATCTACTTTGCCCGATGAAAATTCGTTGTAGATTTGCTCTGTGCTAACAACTGCCACACTCAAGCCAGAGTGTTGCCTATGAAGATTTGCTAGTCGTTCGGCTTGCTCCATAAAAATAGGGTGAGCCACTATAATATGGTTTACTGGTTGCTGTGCATGCAAGTTCTGATTGGGCACTGTGCCGATATATTTCGGACTAAAAAACGATGTATTTGCCAAGCTAAAAGCCACATATTCTGTTCCTACAACATTTTGGGTAGTGAACGAACTTGTTGTGCCACTTTTGCTAAGTTTTATGTTTGTCGGATGCAAAGCATCGCTTACGTCCCACACAACAACATCGGCCGGACTATTGAGCGCATAAACCGATGCTTCGTTGGTTGACAAATAACTATCTTCTTGCCTAAACAAGAGCTGATTGTTGTCGGTGATGCTCAGTGCCGATGTGCTTGTAGCCGTAATATAGTCGAGATAAGCCGTGTTGGCTGCGCTCAGATCTATCGTTAGCTTCAGCTTGCTATCAGCAACATTGTTGCTCTTGAACGATACTGACTGTATAATCTGCTTGCCAATATCATCAGAACCAAGTGCAGCTGCAGTACCATTAGCCACAACAACATCATTGAACGATATGCTATACGAGCATGCCTCTGATGAGCATACTACAAACGATATGTTGAGTTTGATAATATCTGAAGCGCTGCTACGCCGAGGCAAACCGAGGTCAATAGTTAAGCTTTTGTTGCTCGATAGCAATTTTTCGCCACACATCAACTGCCCCGATGAAGATACGCTAACATCGTTGTGTTCATAATGAATGCGCGTAGTATATGTGCTATATTGGTTGGTTGCTGTTGCTGATGATAGTTCTTGGTTGGTAATATTTAGTGCCGAATAGCTATCAGTAACATAGTAGAAATTGCTTTCAGCCGACTGATGCTGAGATGCGTCAAACCTATTGTTGTTTACATTATAGCTCCACGACAAGGTATTTTCAGCATAGAATAGCAAGCCTTCAGAAGTTTGCAAAGTTGGTATCTGCACAAGGTCGTCAGGGCGAGAAGCTGCATTGTAGAAAGGCAGTTGAGCTCCGCCAGCACCAAAAATTGCAACTTTGCTTGCATTGCCAAAACCCATTTGCCTCAGCATATCGTTGCTAAGCAAATGAACACCCGTTTGCACAACCTCAATTTTATGCCAATTACCACTACGCAGCACAGATGCTTGTGAATGCGTCACCACCTCTGCCCATATATTTTGGCATAAGGCAAAAATTACTATTAATATCCAAAAGAGACGTTTGCACATATTGATAGCAAAGATATAGAATAAAAGTTAAAATTCGCACTCACAGTTCTTTCATTTAACTCAAGTTTCGCAAATAGAAATGTATTGCAAACAAATTTCCAAACACGGCTTTTTCATTAGTCTTTTACTTTTTCTTTCCGCAAGACTCAACGATGATTGAGCGAAGCGAAATAAAAAGTAACA
>CAJONN010000202.1 GCA_905235955.1 uncultured Marinilabiliaceae bacterium | reverse complement strand
GAAGATAATTTTTAGCGGAGTGGCAACAGCGACGAGTTCTTTTTGTTACTTTTTCTGTCGGCACAGAAAAAGTAAAATTAATGGGAAGGTCGTATATAGAGACTTGTTTGCAGAACATTTCTACTTGCGAAACTTAAGACATATAAGATGTGGTGCTATATTTATTTCCTCAGAGCATCTGCCAATTATATCAAATAGAATATTACCAAAAATGGTTGAAACCCGATATGGATTTCAACCATTTTTTTTCATAGGATTTCGTCAACTGATGGAATCTTGGATAAAACTTAGTAAAAAGACAACTGTATAATTATTAAAACTCAAACTTTATCTCTGTTATTTATTGTGCTCGTACACTACAGTGCGCATCACAATATTTCCTTTTTGGTCTGAAGTGCGATCCCACTGATAGATGGTTTCGCAAGTCAAGTTACCCTCTTTGTCAAATTCTATATCATTCACATACTCATCAACAACATCCAAATTGTTATTCTCCATATTGCAAGCCTCAAGGCTGTTAGCTGGGAAAAAGTAGTTCATAACTACTGTTGCTGCTATTAGCATTATTGCCAAAGCAAATGATGATACGATGTTTTTCATAGTAGTATTAGTTTTTATCGTTTCTTTCTATCGTTGTTTTTGTTTTCTTTTGACAATCCAAAGGTAGATATATCCAATAGGCAGACATATTATTTTTCAAAACTTTTGACGAAAGTGCAAATATTTTTGACCAACGGAATTTTTACCATCGTTTTTGTTGACGAACGCATTTTTTACTATTGACAAACACACAAAAAAATATGAGGCTATGAAAACATAGTATCATAACCTCACATTTTTGTATCTGTTGCAACAACGCAACTATTTATTTTTCAACAGCATCGGCAGTTTGCTCTTCGCCACGCAAGCGAGCTTTTACCTTTGCCTCTATCTCTTGCTGCAATTCAATATTATCTTTGAGCAAAGTCAAAACCGAATCTCTACCTTGTGCCAATTTCGAATCGTTGTAGCTAAACCATGAGCCACTCTTCTTCACAATGTCCATATCGGTAGCAATATCCAATATCTCGCCTACCTTTGATATGCCTTCACCATAGCGTATTTCAAATTCGGCCTTGCGGAACGGAGGTGCCACTTTATTCTTTACCACTTTGGCGCGTGCAGTGTTACCTACCACCTCTTCACCATCTTTGATAGGTGAAACTTTGCGTATGTCAATGCGCACCGAGGCGTAGAATTTGAGCGCATTACCACCCGTAGTTGTCTCGGGGTTACCAAACATTACGCCAATTTTTTCGCGTAGCTGATTGATAAAGATGCAAGTAGTGTTTGTTTTATTGAGTGCACCAGTTATTTTACGCAGTGCTTGCGACATCAGTCTGGCTTGCAAACCTACTCTATTATCGCCCATATCGCCCTCTATTTCGGCTTTAGGCGTAAGAGCTGCCACCGAGTCGATAACTATAAGGTCAACTGCTGACGAACGAATAAGTTGTTCTGCTATTTCAAGCGCCTGCTCACCGTTGTCGGGCTGCGACATAAATAGATTTTCAGTGTCTACACCCAATTTTGTAGCATAAAACGGATCAAAAGCATGCTCTGCATCGATGAAGGCTGCAATACCGCCTTGTTTCTGCACTTCAGCAATAGCGTGTATAGCCAATGTAGTTTTACCTGACGACTCCGGACCATATATTTCTATCACTCTGCCACGTGGATAGCCACCAACCCCCAGAGCCAAATCGAGCCCTAACGAACCTGTAGGTATAACAGGTACTTTTTCTACAGCTTTATCGCCCAACTTCATTACTGTGCCTTTGCCATAGGCCTTGTCAATCTTATCAAGAGTAAGCTTTAGGGCTTGTAGCTTACTCTCTCTCTCCTTGTTTATATCTAATTCTGCCATTCTGAAATATATTATTGGTGTAAAGTTAAAACAAGTTACGATTACCACCGCCAACAAAAGGCTATTTTTTATAATAAAAAGGCGAGAAATGTTTTTATCGAAAAAAATATTCAAAAAAGTAGTGCAAAATGCTTGTTGTTTTAAAAATATCATTTACCTTTGCACCGTCAAAAACAAACAAACACTTGTTGAGCGACAAAGTTCTTTAAAGGAGTGATGGGTGAGTGGCTGAAACCACCAGTTTGCTAAACTGACGTACGGGATTACCGTACCGGGGGTTCGAATCCCCCTCCCTCCGCGCAGAATGATTAACGAGGTGTAGCGCAGTCCGGTTAGCGCACCTGCTTTGGGAGCAGGGGGTCCTAGGTTCGAATCCTAGTACCTCGACAATTTGCGGAAATAGCTCAGTTGGTAGAGCACAACCTTGCCAAGGTTGGGGTCGCGAGTTCGAGTCTCGTTTTCCGCTCACACTCCTTGCTGTTGTAGCTCAGTGGTAGAGCACTTCCTTGGTAAGGAAGAGGTCGTGGGTTCAACTCCCACCACCAGCTCAGTAGGCGGCCAGAATCTTCGGGTCGCTTTCTTGTTTTTGTTATGTTAATTCTCTCTTGATTTTCTATTTCCTTCTTTTCTTACAAAAATAATACTGATTTTTCTTTATATTAAAGATTAGGCAAGTTTCGCAAGTGAAAAACGCACAGAAAATAAGAATGGGCGAAGGGGAATATAACCACCAATAGCTTCCAACAATAAGCACGAAACCTGATTTTTAGCGGAATGGCAACATCGACGAGTTCTTTTTGTTTGTAGTACATTTTTACTTGCGAAACTTAAGAAGATTAGGCACAGCTCTTTCATACGCAGCCGACTGATGCCGATGAAGGGGGCAATGGTCATAGGCTATGCTTGTTCAATGTTCCAAATGACCATTACCTCGTCCGAGACAACAAGGTCATCGGGAGTGATGTCCAGTGCTTCAGGACTGCTTGCCATCGCCTCTTTGTTGGAGTGTATGTTGCGGGCTTGGGAATACATGTGAACATCGTGGTGCGAGTAGTTGATTGATGACACCTTGCCCAGCGTACAGCCCGCAGCCTTGACCATGATGTTTGCTTTTTCAGTAGCATCATGAATGGCACGCTCCAGCATCTTCAGCTGATGCGGACGCGGGTCTTGAATGGTGTAGCCAATGTTAATCTGTGCACCTTTGATGAACTTACCAATACCACGCACAATGTTGTTAAGTAGCACGTTGTCAATTCCTATGTCCACTTTGATACGCTGCTCCATATCGTATCCTTGCTTGATGGATTCAATATAATTGCCATCTTCATCATATTGAGGTACTGTGTGGTCGGTAATGTCAAGGCTCGTTGTTTTGGCAAGTTTCCCACTTTTATGGTTGTACTCCAGTATCTTAACTATCCACGAGCTGTTCTCTTTTGCCTGAGCGTAGGCTTCCGCATAGGTTTGGAAAACACCTGTGATGTTCGTCTCAATTCTTGTCACGTCAGGCACCACATGGATGCTGCCGCTACCAGTTACGGTGATAGTTCCCATATCTATTTCTATTTGATGTCCTTAATCATTTCCCATGCCTTTTCATGTTTGGCTACTTACTTCAGGTGTCCACCAGCTCGTCCGCGCTCAAGGTTGTGCTGGAGGTCGGCTTGTTTTACATGAATGGCGATAGAATTGCCACTGTCA
>CAJONN010000201.1 GCA_905235955.1 uncultured Marinilabiliaceae bacterium | reverse complement strand
CCATCTTTCGTGAAGACCTTCTTATCTTCTATGTTTTTGAGCAACTTGCGATAACGTTCCTCGTGCTCGCGCTCTATCTGAGCTACTCCACGCATCTGCTCTGCTATCTCATAAAAGCCCTCTTCGTCGGCCTCGCGAGCCATGCGCTCATACATGTCGGTCCACTCAAAGTTCTCACCATCAGCAGCTTCGGTCAGATTGGTAATGGTATCGGGAACACTGCCACCATGCAAGTGCTTGAACCAAAGCTTGGCATGCTCTTTTTCGTTGGCAGCCGTCTCTTCAAAAATGGCTGCCATCTGCTCGTAGCCATCTTTCTTGGTCTTGGCGCGCGAAGCATAATATGTATATTTGTTGCGAGCCATCGACTCACCTGCAAAAGCCTCCAAGAGGTTCTTTTCGGTTTTGGTTCCTTTTAGTGGTTTCATAGTATTTGGTCTTTATGGTTTCATTCTGCTCTCAACAACGCTCCAATCTATCACATCCCACAATGCTGCGATGTAATCGGCTCTGCGAGCCTAATAATCAAGATAATAGGCACGAGGTTATTCCTCTACCACCTTCTGTTAATTTTTTGCCATCACTTCTTCGATAAAAGCCGACATATTTTCACGGAATTTATCGCTCGAAAATTTCATAGCATTCTCTCTAACTGTGCGAGGATCAAAACTCATAGTTTCGAATTTTTCAATCGCTTTTGTTAGAGATTCTGATGTTTGTTCATAAAAATATAATCCTGATACATTATCCGTAACTGTCTCTAACACACCGCCTTTAGCATAACATATCACAGGTGTTCCGGTAGCTTGTGCTTCGACTGGAGCGATACCAAAATCTTCATCGGCTGCAAACACAAAAGCCTTAGCCTCTGACATGTAACGTTTTACCTCGTCAGTTGGCAAATAACCCAAGAAGTGAATATTGGGCGTAGCTATAGATTTGATTTTTTTGTATTCTGGTCCCACACCTGCTATATACAACTGTTTATCAGGCATTTTAGCAAATGCTTCGACTATCAAATCTATCTTTTTATAAGGCACTAATCTTGATACTGTAAAGTAAAAATCAGACCTACTATTTTCGTTGAGAACAAACTTATCTACATAAACTGGCGGATAGATAACTTTAGAATCTCGACGATATATCTTATTGATTCTCTTGGCAATATAATTAGAATTTGCTACGAAATAATCAACTCTATTGGCTGATATTACATCCCAAATTCTAAATTTATGCATCACTCGGCGAGCATAAAACGCCAATGGATTGTATCTTGATGTCAGACCAGCATCTTTCAAATATTGATTGCACAAATCCCATACATATCGCGCTGGCGAATGGCAATAACAGATATGAGTTTGAGATGAATTGGTCAGAATGCCTTTTGCTACCGAACTTGACGACGATATTATCAAATCATATTTTGAAAAATCAAATCCTTCAATGGCCAAAGGAAAAAATTGCATATATTTTCTATACAATTTATTAGCAAATGGCAAATGGCAGATAAACGACTGTGCTACACGACCTTTTATGCCTAAAGCATTAACTATTTCGTCGGATGCTACCAAAGCATATACATCAGCATCAGGATACATTTTCAATAATTCCGCCAAAACCTTTTCTGCTCCTCCCAAACTTGTAAGCCAATCCTGCACTAATGCTACTTTCATTTTCTTGTCTGCCATATTCAATAGTCTATCTAAAATGCAAAGTTAGGAAATAATATATTAATAAATTGAATATCCTACATTCTCTTTTCGACAAAATATAGGCTTGGCAGACTCTACAAATATCACACCATTGTTAATTTTTAGGTCGTCAGACGTCAATGTAGCGCCACTATAATCTATTATTTTTTCTGCTTTTGTATTAACATTCAACAACTTAGCCTCACCACTCGTCCATACGCCCAAAACATATTTTTTACCATTGTGCCACGATGCTACATACACATCGCCTTCGTTATACAAAATTGGGCGTGTACTGCCGTCGGGGAGCATTTGCGTCAAAACATTATAAGCGTTGTAGGCAGGCTTTGGAGAAAAATCGTGGTGCATGATGCCAAAATTATCCTCGCTATATGTAGCTGAAGTTTCAAACGCCCGCAGATGATAGGTAAAAACCTTGACAACATCGTTGGCGAATGCAGCTATGTGATTGCGCGCTATTTTTTGCGCTTGCTGGATAAGTCTGTCGGCATAATGATATTCGTCCATACGAGCATTAACTATCACATTACCAGCATTTTTGAAGCTATATATAGCAGTAACTACACCATCGAATTTGTCGTTGCCCGCACGAACCAACGGCGTAAATGTGTCGCCCGGGGTCAGGAGTTCGGCTGTCAAGAATCGCTCGCCATACTCTTTTTTGCTTGGCAAATTGAACTGGTATCCATCGGCCGGAGCTATCCATTGAGCCTTTTCGGGTACGTGCAATTTTTTGGCTTTATCGGTCCACCACATAAGCGTAGAAATTTTGAGCCGGCTCGCCAAAGCACCTCCGATAGTTTTACCTAATTTATTGTTTTCTAAATCGTAATCAAAATAAAGTGGCAAGCCAAAAGAGAAGACTATCGTGCCGCCCCTATTGAGATAAGATTGCAAACCTTCAAAATATTTTTGCGGAAACGATTCGTTTGAAGATGCAATGAGAATTGGACATTCACTTACATCGATTTCGTCGAGCTGCGACAGAGTATAGTGCTTTATTGATGAATATTGTTTTTGAAAATAACGTTTCAGTTCATCATCACTTACAGATATAAATCCGTGATCATAATCGCTTATAACAGCGCAACTTACGCTCTTGCTATCAATGCCAATCTTTTCAACAGCAGCAGGCAACACTTCGCTATAAAAAGTAAACTCGGGAGCTTCGACGGTGTGCATTCCACATTCGGTAATCCAGATGGGTTTGTCGGTGCCAAAGCGCTTCATTAGTTGCTTTACGCCATTGATAATTCCGATATTATGTTCAGGCGTGTCGTAGGAGTGAATATTAAGCGCATCGCAATAGTCGAAACCGCCCTCTTTGCCTATTGTTTCCAACGAGCCACTAAGCACAACAGCCAAGCCACTCATAAGCACAGGCACGTCCGGATCTATCTGTTTTATAAGTGGATAGATCTCTTTTATTACTTTTGTATATTTATAAACAACACTATCAACATTTCTTATCAAATCGATTTCGTTCATCATTTCCCATGCGCCCACACGACCTTTGTAGCGCTCGACCAAATAGCTAACATAGCGTTTGTAGCCTTCAATATCGTCCCAAGCATATTTGGTAGTTCCTCTGTCAAAAATACCGAGAATCTTAACATTAGCTCTCTCAGCACTCACCATTACGGAGTCGAAAATAGTTGAATTATAAACACCTTTATTGTTTAATATAGGATAATAGAAATCGGTTCGCACCCAACGCATTCCAACCGAATCGGCAAAATGGAGATCACGCTCGCGATATTTGAAATCAACTTGAGGGTGCGTGATATGCGAACATATACCATAGCTATCGCTCAACACGTCGGGAGCCGATTGTTCTTGAGCGTATGCGACAACAGATGTCGCAAAGAATATAATGAGCAGTATTCTAAATAACATTTTTGCACTTCTTATTTGAACTTAAGTACTTCGTTTTTTTTGAATGGGTGTGATTTATCATATACCTAAAATGCTTGATTTATAATGTAAATAATCTGATAGTAATCCATCCTTAACAAAAAGAGACAATGTCACTGAAGTTATAAACAAGGCAATAATTATATAGTTCGTACTCTTCGTATATTTTATAAAATGAAATATAGAATATATAGCAGAGAACATACATAAATGTGAAAAATAAAATGCTATACGATATGCACTTTGCGTATAAATACCCAAAAGCATAAAAGACATACTAATGACAACAATCACCAAAAACTTATAAAAATCG
>CAJONN010000200.1 GCA_905235955.1 uncultured Marinilabiliaceae bacterium | reverse complement strand
TGGTTTTTTATTTGGCTGATGAGTGCTCGTTGTATCTCTTCGCCAGTGTTGTCGAGGTGGTGAAGTATGCGAAATTCTGAGTGTCCGCCCTCTTTGTGTAGGTCGAATTGTCCGTCGGCTTTTTTGTCGAAGTCGGTGCCCCATTCGAGCAGTTGCCTTATTTGTTCGGGTGCTTTGGTGATGACCATACGCACTACATCAGGGTCACAGATGCCAGCACCAGCTATGTGTGTGTCGACAATGTGTTTTTCGTAGTTATCTTTTTGGTCGGTAACAGCAGCGATACCACCCTGAGCTTTAGAGGTGTTGGTGACGTCGAGTGTTGTTTTTGAGATAAGTGCTACTTTGCCTTTTTCGGCAACTTTGAGCGCATAGCTAAGTCCGGCAGCGCCAGAACCTATAACTAAATAATCGTATTTTTTTCTCATCTTATCTTAGCATCGTTTGCAGATTGTGCAAAGTTAAGTTGATTTTGTGTTATTCTGAGCAATGAATGAAGTTCTTTTGTTTGAAAATGCTTTTTTAAACGAAAGAGCCGTAATTTTGCACTCAAAAAATAAAACAATGGAGATAATACCCGCTATCGACATGATCGACGGCAAATGCGTCCGCCTAAGCAAAGGCGACTATGATACCAAAAAAGTCTACAACGAAAACCCCGTTGAAGTGGCTCGTATGTTTGAAGATAACGGCATAAAACGCCTTCACCTTGTAGACCTCGACGGAGCTAAAGCTGGGCACATTGTCAACCACGCCACACTGCGCGCCATTACATCAGCTACCAAACTTACCGTAGATTTTGGTGGTGGACTAAAAACTACTGCCGACCTCAATATAGCCTTCGACTGTGGTGCACAGATGGTTACGGGTGGTAGCATTGCTGTGAAAAATCCGGCAGAGTTTGAAAGTTGGATAACTACCTATGGACCTGACCGCATTATACTTGGTGCCGATGCCAAAGATAGAAAAGTAGCCGTTACGGGTTGGATAGAAAATACTGAAACCGAACTGATGGACTTTGTAAAAAAATATCATCAGAAGGGCATCAGAAAGGTTATTTGTACTGATATTAGTCGCGATGGAATGTTGCAAGGTCCGGCAGTAGAGCTCTACTCAGAGATGTTGCAGATGCTACCAGACCTTTGGCTCGTAGCAAGCGGTGGCGTTAGCTCTGTAGATGACCTCTACCAGTTGCAAAGCAAAGGCGTGCCTGCTGTTATCATTGGTAAAGCCATATACGAAAATAAAATAACGCTGAAGCAATTGTCAGAGTTTTTGTAATAGATAGAAAAACAATAAATTATGTATCTGCACAATACAACGTTCGTTATAGCTGATACAGCTATTGGTTGGTGGGTTAATTGGATGCAACGACACTATTTGCCAACATTTGCTGACATGGTGCCCGGTGCTCGCAACGAGCTCTATCGCCTCGAACATAGCGCACAAGCCGCTGGTAGTACATCATATTCGTGCCAATGGAAATGCAATACATTGCAAGACCTGTCAGAGGTGAGCAAATACTCCAATGCACTATTGCGTAATCTTACAGCCGAAAAAGGCGAGCAATGCTTGTCGTTTGTAACACTGATGGAGAGCGTAGAGATATGAAAACACGCATCATGGGCATCGATCCGGGCACAAATGTGTTGGGCTACAGCATTCTCGACTGCGACGGCAATCGCCCTACAGTAGTGATGATAGGCGTTTTGGAGCTCAAAGGCTTGCCTGACCATTATGCAAAACTCAAAAAAATATATGACCGCATAATGAGCATTATTGATGAGTTTGCACCACAACAACTTGCCATCGAAGCACCATTTTTTGGCAAAAACGTGCAGAGTATGCTCAAGCTTGGCAGAGCGCAAGGTGTATGCATGGCAGCTGCAGTGGCTCATGATATGCCCATAACAGAATATGCCCCATTGCGCATCAAACAAGCCATCACAGGGCATGGTGACGCTTCAAAAGAGCAAGTAGCAACTATGCTCCAACGCATGCTACACTTCGACAATACAGCCAAATACCTCGATGCTACTGATGCACTTGCCGCTGCCTATTGTCATTTTTTGCAAATAACAGCCCCCATAATGACCGACAAAGGTGCACGCAGCTGGAAAGAGTTTATTGCAAAAAATCCTGACCGCATAACGAAATAACACACACACAGACCAATGATACCACACATCGACACATCACTATACGACTACGAACTGCCCGAAGAACGCATTGCACGCTATCCGATGGCTGAGCGCGACCAGTCGAAACTACTCATCTACAACCAAGGCCAGATAAGCCAAACATGCTTTCACAATATTGTGCAACACTTGCCAGCCGAGGGGTGTACCATTGTTTTTAACAATACCAAAGTGATACGTGCAAGGCTGATGTTTCATAAAGAAACGGGAGCGCAAATAGAGATATTTTGTCTCGAACCAATAGTGCCAGCCGAAGTGCAACAAGCTTTTGTAGAACGCAGTAGTACAACATGGAAGTGCATCATTGGCAACTCAAAAAAATGGAAAGATGGCAACCTTGTGCTTAATGTACAAACGCCACACGGCATAGTGCCACTGCAAGCTACACGTCTTAGCGTGAATGGTAATACATCTGAGATACAATTTTCATGGCAAAATGCTGAAGTAACATTTGCTGAACTTATTGAAAATGCGGGCGTTATACCCATTCCGCCATATCTCAACCGCGAAACTGAAAACATCGACAATACTCGCTATCAAACAGTATATTCTGAGCACAAAGGTTCGGTAGCTGCTCCAACTGCTGGCCTGCACTTCACCGACGAAATTCTCAATACCCTGCGACAAGGCAACAACACCCTCGTCAACCTTACACTCCACGTAGGTGCAGGTACATTCAAACCCGTGCAAACCAAAGATGTAGAGCAGCACGTAATGCACGCTGAGCATGTAGTTGTAGAGGCTGAAGCTATAAAAAATATTGGCTGGGGACGGAAGCCATTGGTGGCAGTTGGTACAACATCGGTGCGCACACTTGAGTCGCTCTATTGGCTTGGCGTTAAGCTACTTAGCGGACAAAGTATAAGCAACGGACTCGCACAATGGGACGCTTATAACTTGCCACAGCACTACACTGTGCAAGAGGCACTTGGCGCATTGCTCAGCTACATGGAACAAAACAACACCACAGAGTTGCACAGCATAACGCAAATAATGATAATGCCCGGTTATGAATTTCGCATAGTCGACCAGCTTATCACCAATTTTCATCAGCCACACAGTACATTGTTGTTACTCATCGGAGCATTTGTAGGCATGGATTGGCAACGCATCTATAGCTATGCTCTCAACAACAACTTCCGATTCTTAAGTTATGGCGACTCATCATTGTTGATACCCCAAAAATAGTGGGGCGATCTATCTGACTTAATATTTCTGCTTGATTTATAATGATTTAACTCAAGTGGGAAGGTAGAGTTATTCTAAAATGTACAATCAGTTAGAAATATTAATTTAGAAATATTAACTTATGTAGTGTAAAATACCACATAATTGATATATGGCAGAATGTATATAGTTTTTATATTTGCAGTGTTAAAAATATGTACATATTGAATAACAATTAAGTTTAATTATTTACTCAAGTT
>CAJONN010000199.1 GCA_905235955.1 uncultured Marinilabiliaceae bacterium | reverse complement strand
TCAATCATCGTTGAGTCTTGCGGAAAGAAAAAGTAAAATTAATGGGAATGTCATATATTGGGGACTTGTTTGCAGAACATTTCTACTTGCGAAACTTGAATTGCTAATGATTAATGTTATGAAAAGGATTTTTTATAGTGCAATTTTTCTTGTTTGTCTATTTACAACGACAAAAATATTTGGTCAAAACAATGCATTGGAGGCTCATTACACAAAAACTTTGAATATAACCGATGAAATAAATGGAATAGAAGATGTGAATGTTCGACAACTCGTAATTGACAAATATAAAAAATCCATCGAGTACTACACTTTGTATTTCAATACAACGAAATATCTGTTTACAAAGGCATCTATAAGCAATGAGGTTGAATTAGAAGGAGATGGTTCCTTGTATACAGATATGATAAATTCAAAAAATTTTGCCATAAGGAGTATAATAGATAAAGAATTTATTGTTGAAAATGACATGCCAAAACCAATAGAATGGACCATAATGAGTGAAAGTACCAAACAAGTACTCGATATGCAATGTGTCAAGGCTACAACAACAGATCTTAATGGAAATAATATTGTGGCATGGTTTACAGCAGAGATTCCATCTCCAACAGGACCTTATGGATATTGTGGGTTGCCTGGTCTTATTTTACGCCTTGAAACAAAGAAGGAAACTTTTGAAGCCACAAGCATCAACTATGCGCCAAAAGAAATCAATGTCAAAGTACCCAATGGAAAGCATGTGACGCAACAAGAGTTTTCTGAAATTAAGGAGAAGAAACTCAAAGAACTTGGTGCAGATCCAAATCAAAAAAGTGGGGTACAGGTGATAAAATTATAGTTGTAATATATTGAATACGAAATATTTTCTGCTGCCATTATCCATAATGGTAAGCATAGTAACTTTTGCCCAACAATCCGCAATAAAAGGCATAGTAACCGACAAATCGAAAAATGAGCCACTGCCGTTTGCCACAGTGGTGCTAAGTTCTGATAGCGCTTCGAATAACATTGCAGGCTTTGCCTTGACGGATAACAACGGTAAGTTTGAACTTAAGCCTACTAAGCAAGTGTCGCAAATGTGGCTAACCATACGTAGTATGGGCTATGCAACGCAAACACAACGCATAGACAACGCTGCCAATATTCTGCATATAGACATGGAGGTAGACGAAGTGTCGCTCAATGAAGTGACTGTGAAGAGCAATATGACTGGCATCATGTTGCACAACGACACGGTGGTATTCAACACCAAGACATTCACCAACGGTGGCGAACAAAACCTCGAAGATGTGATAAAAAAGATGCCCGGCATGACGGTGGACGAAGGCGGCAATGTGGCGTATCAGGGTAAGAAGGTGGACAAGTTGCTTGTAGACGGTAAGGACGTATTGGCTGGTTCGAGCGGCGTTGCTACTCGCACGCTTCCTCCCGAATTTGCTCAGAGTTTGGAGGTTATAAATAATTATTCTGATGGCGACATTGCCGATGGTTTTAGCCAAAAGGAAAAACTTGCACTAAATATAAAAACCAACGGCGCAAGCCAATGGAACGGCACGATAGAGGCTGGCGCTGGGCTGAAGAATAAGTACAATGCCAAAGTGTCGATGCTGAGGTTGGATAGTGAGTTGTCGCTTTCGCTGATAGGTAGTGCCAACAATACTAACGAACCAATATTTTCGGCAATAGATTACATAAACACCATCGGAGCGGTGAACGACATATCAACATCGTCGGGCGCATTGACGCTCGAACTCGATGCCAGTGAACAGCAGCTACTTGTGCAACCAAGTAATGTGTACAAACGCAACGCAGGCATAGTGAATGCCAACGTTACGCTGACGCCATCGGCACGGTATAAGATGCGAATAAATACACTCGGCAACCTCGTGGGCGCACGCAATAGTTCTGAAAGTGAACAGATTTACCACCTCGCAAACTACGACTTCAGCAATAGCGAGCAAAGCCGCGGCAAGAATAATAACAGCTTTGTCTCTGCTATCATCGACAACAAATGGCGACTTGGTGAACGCACCGACTTGCGCACCCTCACACGTCTCAATTGGGGCGATACAAAATCTCTATCGACAGAGAATAATATGTATAACGCTACCGAAACATACGCCGACGATGAACTGAAGACAAACTCACGCTCCATTTCGCATCAGATGGCCGTAAACTCGCTTGTGGGCAAGAATTTGCTCTTTGGTGGTGTGACTATAAATGGCAAAAATAGTTTTAGCGACTACACCGCTGAAACGAATGCAACGTTGCCCACAGAGTACGCTATTGATGGAGGTTTTGCCTCGGAGCAAAAGCAACGCAGTGTGGCAGGTGCTGCTAATATAGGAATATCAATACCTATCTCTACTAATAGTACAAATATCAAAACTGAGGTTTCAGGGGCGTCTGCATGTGACTATTTGACAACCAATAATAACAACAGCGAACAGCAAACTTGCAATTCAGCAAGTATTTATGCTGGCATAACTAAAAATAAAGGCTTTCTGCGCTTCGATGTTGGAGCAAGTGCAACGGCAAAAAAAGTTAAGGCCGAACTTCAGAATGACGATAAAACACAAAGCGCATGGCACATTGAGCCAGCAGCATCGATGAGCCTCAACTTCAGCCAGCGTAACAAACTGTCGCTATCTGCCAAACAAACGTTTGTGCCAACATCTATAACAAAACTCTCAGAAGCCGAATACCTCAAATCGTACACATCGGTGCAACAAACCTCAGAATGCAATACGCTAATAGAAAAGAGGATTGTAGCCTCACTGTCGTATCAGATTTTTAGCCTTTTCTCGCGTACAACGCTATTTATGTACGCCAACTATATGTGCACCGACGATACTCCGACAACCGACTACTACACAGCCGATTTGACCACTTATAGTAAATATATAGATGGAGGACAAACACAATCGCTCTCAACTATGTTTTACTTCAACCAAGGGCTTTTCAGCATTCCGATTTACTTGCGCACATCGGCAAGCTACAACAAAATGAAAAGTCGTTCACAACGTCAATCCATACTTGTAGATGTAAACACCGATGCACTAAGCAGCAAACTCAGTTTTTATACGCAATTCTCATCGTTGCCTATAAACTTCGACCTCGGAGGTGTCTACAAAATAAACCATAGCGAGATTGATGTTTTGAATGTTGAGACCATTGGTAAGACTTATGGCGCAAATCTTCAGGTTTCATTCAGTCACAAATCTTTTAGTGCATCAGTTACAGGCAAGACAGAACGTAACGACAACGAAGCCTACTCGTTTGCCAATAATGACATAGATCTTGCAATGACGTACAAAATTGGTAGTGCGAAAATCAAACTCATAGGCAATAATATCGGTCATTTAGATGGCAAAAAATGGCTCGCCGAAAATGTTACTCCTACCATTGAAAGTCGCACACGCTACCAACAATATGCAGGATATTTATTGCTCAGCGCAGCATGGACGATTTGAAAATTGCGAAGGATTCCACTTGATTACTCAAGTTTCGCAAGTAGAAATGTACTACAAACAAATTTCCAAACACGGCTTTTTCATTAATCTTTTACTTTTTATCTCGCTTCGCTCAATCATCTTCGGGTCTGTGCCGACAGAAAAAGTAACAAAAAGAACTCGTCGCTGTTGCCACTCCGCTAAAAA
>CAJONN010000198.1 GCA_905235955.1 uncultured Marinilabiliaceae bacterium | reverse complement strand
CTAAACGATTTTAACTCGCTTCGCTCAAACAGAAAATCGTTTCGGGCGCTTCGCTACGATAATTTTCTTAACGCTCCGTGCCAAAGGCGACAACCGCGATGTGAAAATCGAGTTCCGTGCTTATTGTTGGAAGACATTTTTTTGTTGTATTCCTTTCGCTCCTTCGGGGCTGATTCACTAACTTGAGTCTTTAAAATTATTGCTTTTACACTATCATATAGTAACTTTGCCAACTATAAAAAAATAAACAGAAGCAGATGGGAATGATAGAAGGTCTGACAACCGACAAAGAGTTTCAGCGAGTAGTGCTACTATGTGTGCGCACACCTTTACTTAGCAACCAACAAGTAACCGACTACCTCGACGAATTGGCTTTCTTGGCCGAAACAGCTGGAGCTGAAACGGTGAAAACCTTTGTACAAAATATGCAATGCCCCGACTCAAGAACATACATGGGCACTGGCAAACTTGAAGAAATACGCACATACATAGAAGATTACAACGAGGGCGCACGCGACTTAGACGATGTAGAAATTTCGGCCGTGATAGTTGACGACGAACTCTCGCCAGCACAGCAGAAAAACTTAGAACATGCGCTGGGCAATATTTTGGTCCTCGACCGTACTCTGCTTATCCTCGACATATTTGCACGTCGTGCACGCACTGCACATGCCAAAACACAAGTAGAATTGGCACAATATCAATATCTGCTACCTCGTCTTACACGTATGTGGACACACCTCGAAAGACAAAAAGGTGGTATAGGCATGCGCGGACCGGGTGAAAAGCAGATTGAAACCGACCGTCGCATTGTGCTCGATAAAATATCTTTATTAAAAGAAGAACTAAAACACATCGATAGGCAGAGCGTTACACAAAGACAAAATAGAGGCAAAATGGTGCGAGTAGCATTAGTGGGCTACACCAATGTAGGCAAATCGACACTGATGAATGCACTCTCGAAGAGCAATGTTTTTGCTGAAAACAAACTCTTTGCAACACTTGACACTACAGTGCGCAAAGTGGTGATAGACAATCTGCCATTCTTGGTAGCCGACACGGTTGGCTTCATACGCAAACTGCCTACCGGACTTGTTGAGTCATTCAAATCGACACTCGACGAAGTGCGCGAAGCCGACCTCCTGCTACATGTGGTTGATATATCGCACCCAGCTTTTGAGCAACAGATAGAGGTGGTTGACAAAACCATACACGACCTTTGTGGCGAACAGAAACCAACAATAATAGTGTTCAACAAAGTTGATGCTTTCAGCTATACGCCCAAAGCCGCCGACGACCTCACTGCCAAAACACGCGAAAACTACTCACTCGAAGAACTCAAGCAAACGTGGATGGCAAAGAAGGATAGACATTGCATATTTATATCGGCCAAAGAAAAATTCAACTTCGACGAACTACGCAAAACTGTCTATACCGAAGTGAAAAAAATACACACACAGCGTTTTCCATACAACGACTTCTTGTATGACGACGAATGGACCAACGAGCAGTGAACCTTGCTGTTTTTTATTAGTCTTTATAAAAGCCTAATTGTAGCCTCTCATCGTGTTCAACTCTATGTTAACAGTTGTTTATCTTAAAAAAAAGCATTGTGAGGTGTTGCATAGAAAAAATAAAGCATATATCTTTGCACCGCAAAACGGAGAAAATCTGTTTGCAATAGATGAGGCGGCCCGTTCGTCTATCGGTTAGGACGAGAGATTTTCATTCTCTAAAGAGCAGTTCGATTCTGCTACGGGCTACAATTATTTTGTATTAATAAAGTAGAAAAATGGCAAATCATCAATCGGCAATCAAGAGAACACGCCAGATCGAGAAGCGCAGACTGCACAACCGCTACTACGCTAAAACAGCTCGTAATGCCGTGAGAAATCTCCGTCAGACTACTGACAAGGCTGCTGCAACTGAGTTGCTGCCAAAGGTTTCTTCACTGTTGGATAAACTTGCTAAAAACAACATTATCCACAAGAACAAGGCTGCAAACCTCAAGTCGAAGCTTGCAAAGCATATCAATAAGCTGGCTTAATCCTTGCTCCTTTTTAGGATTAAGAGCAAATTGACAGGTTAACACGATATTATCGCGGCCCGTTCGTCTATCGGTTAGGACGAGAGATTTTCATTCTCTAAAGAGCAGTTCGATTCTGCTACGGGCTACCTGAGCAGTTCACCTAAGCGGTGAGCTGCTTTTGCTTTTATTTTGGGGGAATATTTTCTGTCTAAGAAAACAAAACAAACATCTACTTAATGAAATCACATCTTTTTACCAAAAGTTACATACTTATTCTCTGCGCTAATTTCTTGTTTTTCATGGGGTTCTACCTCATATTGCCTATCTTGCCTTTCTTCCTCGCTGATGCTTTTAGCGCAAGCAAATCTGATATTGGCTCTGCCTTGTCGTGCTACACCTTGGCGGCCTTGCTTATTCGTCCATTCTCTGGCTACCTGATGGATACTTTTTCACGCAAACCTCTTTATTTGGTGGCTTTTGTTGTGTATACTGTTATTTTTAGTAGTTACATATTGGCATGGTGCATGACTGTTTTTGTTGTTTTGCGCATGATACACGGCTTTGCATTTGGCATGGTAACGGTGGGTGGAAACACTATTGTGATAGACGTTATGCCATCTGATAGGCGTGGTGAAGGTCTCGGATATTACGGCATTGCCAACAATATGGCTATGTCGGTAGGACCAATGGCTGGACTTTTCTTGCACGAATATCACTCCTACACTTTTATCTTTATGTGTTCGTGTGTCGTATCGCTCAGCGGACTCGTTTGTGCCTCGTTTGTGCATACCAAATCTCGCCCAACTGTAAGTCGCCCACCGCTCTCGCTCGACCGTTTCATACTTACCAAGGGTATTGCAGCTGGCATTTCACTACTTCTGCTCTCAATGCCATACGGCATAACAACTACATATATTGCATTGTATAGCAAGGAGTTGGGGATAGCGGTGAGTGCTGGTCTGTTTTTTACACTTATGGCTATTGGCATTGCTTCATCAAGAATCTTCTCTGGCAAATTGGTCGACAAAGGCTATCTGACGCAAGTTATCAAAGTGAGCATGCTTATGACTATTGTAGTTTTTGCAATGCTCGGTTTGTGCCAATATCTCTCTGCTATTTCAATGACACTTACCACCGCCATATATCTCATAAGTGCGTTGCTAATGGGCATAGCTTTTGGCATTCTCTTCCCGGCCTACAATACTCTGTTTGTCAATTTAGCTCCCAACAACCAACGAGCTACTGCCGTCTCTACATATTTAACTTCGTGGGATATAGGTATAGGTAGCGGATTGCTTTGGGGCGGTTGGGCATCAGATAAACTTGGTTTTGGCGCAGCATACTACATTGGTGCAATGCTATCAGTAATTTCGTTCATCCTCTTCTGCAAAATAGTTACGCCACACTATCAACGCGATAAAGTGCGATAATAGTGTGGCGTAAAGAAAAAAGTAAAAAAGGTAGTTACATTGCGTCAAATGCACCTTTGAGCCATTCGAAACGAGCATTGAGCCATACCTTTAGGCTCTCTACTTCGTTCTGATAGCTGCCCCAAATATTGTTGTTTGGCCAAGTGTAGGTGTAGAATGTTCCCCATTTATTTTCGTTCTCTTCTACGGCATAGTGTAGATATTGAGCC
>CAJONN010000197.1 GCA_905235955.1 uncultured Marinilabiliaceae bacterium | reverse complement strand
TTAAAATCGTTTAGCGAAGCGAAGATAATTTTTAGCGGAGTGGCAACAGCGACGAGTTCTTTTTGTTACTTTTTCTTGCGGAAAGAAAAAGTAAAAGATGATTGAGCATAGCTGAATAAGAAAAGTTTTTAAATGAAAGAGCTGTGTTTTTTCATCAAAAAGCCATTGCAACCAACTGAAAAATTGGTAGTTTTCTATATAAAAGCATTATCTTCGCTCAAAAAAAAATTAGAAAATGAAAAAACTCCTTAATACTACCTTTCTCTTAATAATTGCAACAACAATCAGCATTGCACAGAAAAAAGAACATCCGTTGCTCATTATCGACAATCAGACCATATCTGTTGAAGAATTTGAATTTATCTACAACAAAAACAATCCGGTAGCACAAATACCTATTTCGAAACAAGAATATATCGACCTTTTTGAAGCATACAAACTCAAAGCCGCTGAAGGACACAGATTGGGAATAGATACTACAACTCAATATCGCAAAGAATATGATGAATATTACAACGAGATAGCTACTGTGTATCAGATAGATAGTGCTGCACAAAAAAAGGTTGAAGAGCAACTCAGAACCCGGCTCAAACAAGAGGTAACAGCCAGCCATATTCTCATCAGAGTTGCACCCAACGCCTCGCCTGCTGACACCATAAAAGCCTACAATACAGCACAAAGCGCACGCGCCGAAATACTATCGGGTGCCAACTTTGCCGATGTAGCTTATCGCCTCTCTGAAGATCCGTCAGCTAAGCGCAACAAGGGATATTTAGGCACATTTAGCGCAATGCAAATGGTTGAGCCTTTTGAAACTGTGGCATACAACACACCCGTAGGCGAAGTATCTGATGTATTTCGGACACAGTTTGGCTACCATATATTGCAGGTGCATAGCCGAAATCAATATCCGCCACAAATACAGGTGGCTCACATACTGAAGCTACGCGGAAACACAACCAATCTCGACAGTTTGCGCCACATTGCCGACAGCTTACACCAGCTACTTGTAGATGGTGCCGACTTTGCTACACTTGCTATCAACAATTCTGATGACCGACAAAGCGCATTGCATGGAGGCATAATGCCATGGACAACACAAAAAAGTATACCTGCAGATATAGAACCATTTGGAACAGAGGCGTTTGCATTGCAAAATGATAATGATATATCAGAGGTGTTTGAAACAAAATATGGCTTTCATATTTTGAAACGAATAGCCTACAAGCCACAACGTTCTGACGACGACATAGAAAAGATGATAAGTAGAGCCAAGCAGCGCAATGCCTCTATAGCTGATGCCGGGAAAGAGGCATACAAGCAACATTTGCTCAAAGAATACAATCTTATTTGGAATGAAGAGACGAAACATCAAGTAGAACAAATACTCACATCTGATAGCCAAAACAAAACAGAGCAACTCAGAGCTATTGGTCGGCAACTTGCCACTTATGACAATTTGCAGAGTATCAGTGCTTCAGACGATGCCATAGTGCAATATTGGAACAAAAACAACACGCCACAAGCCAACTTTGACCAAATTGCAGCACAAATACTGCTGAAATACGACAGAACACAACTCGCGAAAAAAAATGCAGACTTCCGCTATACTATGCAAGAGTATCATGACGGACTTTTGGTGTTTGAAGTAAACAAGCAAACTATCTGGAATACAGCCAATGTTGACACTACACAACTCATTGCACTATACAATAGCAACAGTTCTCGGTATACCAAAGGCGGCACCTTCGACGGTACTATATACATTTGCGACAGCGAAAAAACGGCTCAGAAGGTGGCAAAAATAGCCGCCAACAATCAGACCAAAGCTACACAACTTGCAGTGCGCACCATAAGTGGCAAGCAGATGCAGGGTGGTGTATACGACGACATTTTGTGGCCCAACATTAGGTCGAAATACATTGTTGCCGTAGGTACTTATACAAGTGGTGAACAACAACCATTTGATGCCGTCAGAGGACTTGTCAATTCTGACTTGCAGCAGAGAAAAGAGGTAGAATACATAGAGCAACTCAAACATAAATATCGCCCCAAAAGAGTTGCTAAAATAAAATAGCTAAATTTTGTAATATCAAGGTAGATGATAAAACAATCAAGCATAATGAAAAAAACAATCCTCATAGCACTAACAGCCATCGTAGTTACGGCATGCTCTGAACATCGCCCACATCCAGACACAAGCGCATGCACCATAACGACACAAATAGAACCATTCTATCGCGACCTTTTTAGCTCTACAGATCAAAATTTGCAAGATAAAACCAATAGGCTTATACAGCAATATGCAGGCTTCTTCACTTCGTATTGCGAACAAGAATTGCGCATTGGTAACCCTACAGACTCTGACTTTGTGAGCAATCTACAACGATTTTTGTCATACAAAGAAAATAGCGAAGTTATAGCCACTTGCGATAGTGTTTTTGATAAATACATACCAGTTGAAAATCAGAAGCTTAGCGAATATCTGAGCTATCTTAAGTATTATCTGCCAAACACTACAATACCGCAACACATCTACTGCCATTTTTCTGGCTTCAATAGCAAAATACTCATCGACTCAGCCTACATATCAGTTAGCATCGAACACTATTTAGGAACCGATTGTCGATACTATCCGTGGCTCGAAATACCGCTCTATGCGCGCAAAGGCAAAAAGCCTGAAAATATTAGCATGGACATTGTCAAGGCTATACTCTACGCCAATTATCCTGACCAAAGCAACACTGACAATGTGCTCTCAGCTATGATATATCAAGGCAAAATACTCTACATCACTTCGCTCTGCCTACCAGACGAACCAATGACCACTATTATGGGGCTCACTGCCGACGAGATGAAGTGGTGCGAAAAAGCCGAAACGCAAATGTGGGGTTATTTGGCTGAACAAAAATTGCTCTATAGCACCAATCCGCTCGACCGCAACAAGCTTGTAAACGAAACGCCATTCACCGTCTTTTTTGGTGATAAATCGCCCGGACGTGCAGCACTCTACTGCGCCATCAATATAGTCAAGAGCTACGTATCGAAACATCCTGACACTACAATGGAGCAACTATTAAAAATGGACGATGCGCAACAACTACTTATTGATGCACAATATAGACCATAAATACGCTATAAAATTTGCATATATCAAACAATATAAGTATTTTTGCACCGCTTTTAACAATTAATACATCATAACAATGTACTTGAATAAAGAAAAGAAGCAAGAAATCTTCGGTCAGTACGGAAAGTCTAACTCTGACACTGGTTCTGCAGAAAGCCAGATAGCATTGTTTTCATACCGTATTAGCCATTTGACTGAACACCTCAAGTCAAACAAGAAGGATACAGTAACAAGCAAAGCTCTTTCAAAGCTCGTTGGCGCACGTCGTCGTCAGCTCGACTACTTGAAAGAGAGAGACATTGAGCGCTATCGTGCAATCATTTCAAAGCTCGGTCTCCGCAAGTAATTTTCCTCTGCTTCGGGAAAGAATAAGCCTCAGCATCATTACCGATGTTGAGGCTTTTTTTTGTGCATAATCAACAAATTGTCTTTCAACAATTAGTACGGAACTCGATTTTCACCTCGCGGTTGTCGCCTTTGGCACGGAGCGTAAAGAAAATTATCGTAGCGAAGCGTTAAAAACGATTTTCTGTTTGAGCGAA
>CAJONN010000196.1 GCA_905235955.1 uncultured Marinilabiliaceae bacterium | reverse complement strand
TAACTCGCTTCGCTCAAACAGAAAATCGTTTTTAACGCTTCGCTACGATAATTTTCTTTACGCTACGTGCCAAAGGCGACAACCGCGAGGTGAAAATCGAGTTTCGTGCTAATTGTTGAAAGACAATTTGTTGGTTATATTTCTTTTCGCCCATTCTCATGGCTTATTTTCTGTGCATTTTCTACTTGCGAAACTTGAGTAAGTAACATAACAAGCGCCGAGTCTTTTTTGTAAGATTCGGCGCTTGTTTTATAGCTTGTCAGAGGAGGGAGGATTATTCCTCTTTCTTTGCTTCAGATAATATTCTGAAAAGTTCCTTGCCGCTCACCTTGTCGAGTATGAGGTCATGCAGTTTGCTTGCATCTATGCGCTCTTGCTCCATGCTGTCGCGGTAGCGTATGGTTACAGTGTTGTCCTCCAATGTCTGGTGGTCAACAGTAACGCAGAATGGTGTACCTATAGCGTCTTGGCGACGATAACGCTTGCCTATCGAGTCTTTCTCGTCATATTGGCAATTCATATCGAGGCGGAGGTTGCTCAGTATCTCGCGAGCTTTATCAGGCAGTCCATCTTTCTTTACAAGAGGTAAAACGGCTACTTTCACAGGTGAAAGAGCTGCAGGCAACTTCAGCACTACGCGTGAGTCGCCACCTTCAAGTTGCTCCTCAGTGTATGCACCTGCAAGTATCGAGAGGAACATACGGTCTACACCTATCGATGTCTCGATAACGTATGGTGTGTAGCTTTGGTTTATTTCTGGGTCGAAATATTCTATCTTTTTGCCTGAATATTTAGCATGTTGCGAGAGGTCAAAGTTGGTGCGTGAGTGGATGCCTTCAACCTCTTTGAAGCCAAATGGCATGCGGAACTCAATGTCGGTAGCTGCATTGGCATAGTGCGCAAGCTTGTCGTGGTCGTGGAACTGGTAGTTCTCTGCGCCCATACCAAGTGCCTGATGCCATTTCATGCGGAATGCTTTCCAATATTCAAACCACTTCATCTCTTCGCCCGGGCGAACAAAGAATTGCATCTCCATTTGCTCAAACTCACGCATACGGAATATGAATTGGCGTGCAACTATTTCGTTGCGGAATGCCTTGCCTATTTGTGCTATACCAAAAGGCACTTTCATACGACCAGTTTTCTGTACGTTGAGGAAGTTGACAAATATGCCCTGAGCTGTTTCGGGGCGCAAGTATATCTTCATCGAACCATCAGCCGTCGAACCCATTTCAGTGGTAAACATAAGGTTGAACTGACGCACTTCTGTCCAGTTGCGAGTGCCACTGATAGGGCAAACAATCTCTTCGTCTATGATTATTTGGCGTAGCTCTTCAAGATTATTGTCGTTGAGGGCTTTGGCAAAACGGGTATGCAGAGCATCGCGTTTGGTTTGTGTTTCAACCACATGGTTGTTTGTCTCGCGAAATTTTTGCTCGTCAAATGAGTCACCAAATTTCTTCTTAGCCTTAGCTATCTCTTTCTCTATTTTTTCATCATACTTAGCCAATTGCTCTTCAATGAGCACATCAGCACGATAGCGTTTTTTTGAGTCTTTATTGTCAATCAGAGGGTCGTTGAAAGCATCAACGTGGCCCGACGCTTTCCAGATGGTTGGGTGCATAAAAATGGCCGAGTCAAGACCTACAACATTGTCGTTGAGCTTTACCATTGCATCCCACCAATATTTTTTGATGTTGTTTTTCAGTTCCACGCCGTTCTGACCATAGTCATATACAGCTCCAAGTCCGTCATATATTTCGCTACTTGGGAATACAAAACCGTATTCTTTACAATGTGAAACAAGTTTTTTGAAAACGTCTTCTTGTGCCATTTTTCTATTATTGTTTTTTCTGTTTTTCGGTTGTTTGAAAAATAATCGTTGCAAAATTAGCAGATTATTTGCAAAAACACAGAATATTTCCTTAAGTTTCGCACTTTGAGAATGCACATAAATAAGCCATGAATGGGCGAAAGAAATATACCCAACAAATATTCATTCAATAACTATCACGAAACTCGATTTTAATGGGAAGGTCGTATATAGGAACTTGTTTGTAGTACATTTCTACTTGCGAAACTTCAGTTATTATTTCAAACGAAAACAATAAATAAATTATCTTTGCAATCTGAAAAACAGATAAAAAAGATAAACATCATAATGGCAACAGTTACAAAACCATCTATCCCAAAAGGAACAAGAGATTTTGGTGCACAAGAAATGGTGCGCCGCAACTATATATTCGACACCGTTCGCTCCGTTTTCAAACGATATGGTTTTCAGCCTATCGAAACACCAGCTATGGAAAATTTGTCAACTCTGCTTGGCAAATATGGCGACGAAGGCGACAAACTGCTCTTCAAAATACTCAACTCAGGCGACTTCATCTCCTCAGCTGGCGCACCACTTCATGCCAATGCCGATAAAGCCGCATTGCAAATTTGCGAAAAAGGCTTGCGCTACGACCTTACTGTGCCATTTGCCCGCTTTGTTGTGCAACATCAAGGCGAACTCACATTCCCCTTCAAACGCTATCAAATACAACCCGTTTGGCGCGCTGACCGCCCACAAAAAGGTCGTTACCGCGAATTTTATCAGTGCGACGTCGATGTAGTTGGCTCTGACTCACTTATAAACGAGGTAGAACTCATACAAATTGTCGACGAAGTTTATCAGAAACTCAATATCAACGTCACACTCAAACTCAACAACCGCAAAGTGTTGGCTGGCATTGCCGAAGCTATTGGTGCTGCCGATGCAGTAGTTGATATCACTGTAGCTATCGACAAACTTGACAAAATAGGGCTCGACAATGTAAACGCCGAACTCGAATCAAAAGGTTTGAGCGCCAATGCAATAGCTAAGCTACAGCCCATACTGCAAATGACAGGCACCCGCCAACAAAAATTCGACGTTCTGAAACAAACACTCACAAGCGAAACAGGCAAAAAAGGCATAGAAGAACTCGAAACACTCTTTGCCTACATCGATGCCCTCGACCTAAAACTCAACGTAGAACTCGACCTCACTTTGGCTCGTGGCCTCAACTACTACACTGGTGCCATCTTTGAAGTAAAAGCCAACGACGTAGAAATAGGTAGCATAACAGGTGGCGGTCGATATGACAACCTTACTGGCATCTTCGGACTCGACAATATGTCTGGCGTAGGTATATCGTTTGGTGCCGACCGCATCTACGATGTCATGACACAGCTCAACCTCTTCCCTGACGATGCCGTAGCACGCACCAAAGTGATGTTTGCCAACTTTGGCGGTGCCGATGAACTCTATTCGCTCAAAGCCCTTGCACAACTACGCAAAGCTGGTGTAAGTGCTGAAATATTCCCCGATGCAGCCAAAATGAAAAAACAAATGAGCTATGCCGACAAAAAAGGCATCCCATTTGTAGCTCTCTGTGGCGAAACAGAACGCGAAGCAGGCACTATAACCATAAAAAATATGCTCAACGGTGAGCAACAAACCCTATCGCTCGCCGACGCTCTCAACCTCTTGGCAAACTGATATTTTTCAAGTTTTGCAAGTAGGAATGTACTGAAAAACGCACAGAAAATAAGAATGGGCGAAGGGGGATATAACCACCAAATTGCTTCCAACAATAAGCACGAAACTCGATTTTCACCTCGCGGTTGTCGCCTTTGGCACGGAGCGTTAAGAAAATTATCGTAGCGAAGCGCCCG
>CAJONN010000195.1 GCA_905235955.1 uncultured Marinilabiliaceae bacterium | reverse complement strand
AATCGTTTTTAACGCTTCGCTACGATAATTTTCTTAACGCTCCGTGCCAAAGGCGACAACCGCGAGGTGAAAATCGAGTTCCGTGCTAATTGTTGGAAGGCAATTTGGTGGGTATATTCCTTTCGCCCATTCTCATGGCTTATTTTCTGTGCGTTTTTCACTTGCGAGAACTTGAGTAATACTCTATTTGTATTGTGCTTATCGAGTAAAAGTGATAAACGACTAAAAATTAGGTGTTTTACCTAAGAAATGATTGGTATGAGTGATTTTTTAAGATAAAATGATATAAAACTTTTATTTTAAAATAAAAACAACTGAAAATGTATTAATATAAAAGTTAAACTTATGACTTATTTGTTTAGAAATTATATAAATAGCTAATATTATAGAGTAAGCACACAATTTTTTTCCGACATTTGCGACACAGAAAACACAAAGAAACATATTCAATAGCCATGAACAAAATCGTTGGTAAGGAAATATTTTCCACTAATGTAGCGAAGTTTGTTGTAGAGGCACCACGCATTGCAAAATCGCGCCGTGCCGGACACTTCGTAATCATACGCATAGGTGAAGACGGCGAGCGCATACCACTGACAATAGCTGGTAGCGACGTAGAAAAAGGCACGATAACACTCGTTGTGCAACGCATCGGAGTGTCGACAAACAAACTCTTCAATTTGAATGTAGGCGATTATATCACCGACGTTGTTGGTCCACTTGGTCAAGCTACTAAAATTGAAAAGCAAGAGGGTACAGTGCTTGCTTGCGGTGGTGGCGTTGGCGTTGCTCCGTTGCTTCCTATCATTCAGGCACATAAGGCTGCTGGCAACAAGGTTGTAGCCGTTTTGGCAGCTCGCACCAAAGACCTTATCATACTTGAAGAAGAGGTGCGCAAGAGTGCCGACGAAGTTATCATCATGACCGACGATGGTTCGTATGGCAAAAAAGGCGTTGTAACCGTTGGTATGGAAGACGTCATTGCACGCGAAAAAGTATCGGAAGCCGTTGTTATTGGTCCGGCAATAATGATGAAGTTTGCATCTCTCACCACTAAGAAATACGATATTCCTACCGTAGTGAGCCTCAACACCGTAATGGTTGATGGCACAGGCATGTGCGGTGCATGTCGTGTAACTGTTGGCGGAAAAACAAAATTTGTTTGTGTCGACGGACCAGAGTTTGATGCACATCAGGTCGATTTTGACGGAATGCTCGCTCGCATGGCAGGCTACAAAGCTGAAGAAACAGCTGCTCTTGAAGCATGGAAAGCCGCTCAAAACAATTAATCATCACAAGAAAAGAACAACATGGCAATAGATATAGAAAAACTAAAAGCTGAGCGCGAAGAGGCATGGCGTGTTGATGTTCGCAACGCCATCAAACCTAAAGATCGTATGGCTCTTGAGCGCGTGAAGATGACTGAGGTTGACCCAAATATTCGTAACAAATCATACGTTGAAGTCAACGAAGGTCTTACACTTGAGCAAGCTCGCGAAGAGGCTAAGCGTTGCCTCGACTGCCCAAATCCGGGCTGTATGACGGGTTGCCCAGTTGAAATCAACATACCTAAGTTTATAAAGAATATTGAACGTGGCGAGATACTTGAAGCTGCCAAAACAATAAAGCAAACAAGCTCATTGCCAGCCGTTTGCGGTCGTGTTTGTCCGCAAGAGAAGCAGTGCGAGAGCCAGTGTATTTACACCAAGTCGAAGAAACAAGCCGTAGCTATTGGCTACCTCGAGCGTTTTGCTGCTGACTATGAGCGCAACTCGGGCAAGATGGCTGTTCCTGAGCTTGCACCAGCCAACGGCATCAAAGTGGCAGCTATCGGTTCAGGTCCTGCCGGTTTGACCTTTGCAGGCGATATGGCTAAGCGTGGCTACGATGTTACAGTCTTTGAGGCTTTGCACGAGATAGGTGGTGTGCTCAAATATGGTATTCCTGAGTTCCGTTTGCCAAACTCAATAGTTGAGGCCGAAATCGACAACTTGCGCAAAATGGGCGTTAAGTTCGAAGCCGACTTCATTGTTGGCAAAACAGCAACTATGGACGACCTTCGTGCTGAGGGTTTCAAGGCATTCTTTGTTGGCTCTGGCGCAGGTTTGCCTCGCTTTATGAACATTCCGGGCGAGAATTATATTGGCATAATGAGTTCCAACGAATACCTTACCCGTGTAAACCTTATGGGGGCTGCTGATCCGAAGAAAGATACTCCAGTATTCTTTGGCAAAAACGTTGTTGTAGTTGGTGGTGGCAACACTGCAATGGACTCAGTGCGTACAGCCAAACGCCTTGGTGCTGAGCATGTTTACCTTGTTTATCGTCGTTCGATGGACGAGATGCCTGCCCGCAAAGAGGAGATAAAGCATGCACAAGAAGAGGGCATAGAGTTTATGCTTCTGCACAATCCTATTGAATATATTGCCGATGAAAAAGGTCGTGTAAAGCAAGCTGTGCTGCAAGTTATGGAACTTGGCGAACCTGATGAGCGCGGACGTCGTAGTCCGGTGCCAGTTGAGGGCAAAACCGTTACCATCGACACCGATATGGTTGTAGTGAGTGTAGGCGTATCGCCAAACCCACTCATCCCCAATGCTCACCCAGAGCTTCGCACTACACAAAAAGGTACGCTCGAAGCCAACGATGCGTTGCAGACTACCAAAGAAGATGTGTTTGCAGGTGGCGACATTGTTCGCGGTGGTGCTACAGTTATCCTCGCAATGGGCGATGGTAGAAAAGCCGCTGCTTCGATGGATGAATATCTGAAAGGCAAGAAGTAAGATATTGATATATAAAATATGAGAATGAGATTCGTGCATTAGCATGAGTCTCATTCTATTTTTTTGTGGTGGCTATTATGGCTCTTTCAGAACAAGAAAAAAGAGCGCAGCAGAAAGCAGAAGCGACAAACTTGCAAAGTGAGATAGAAAAATATATAAATGTAGCTGGCAAGATATTAGAAGATAAAGAGAGCCAAAACATTGATATTGAGGAGGTTGTGAATGGAGCATTTGGCAAGGAGGGTAAGAGCAAGAAGAGTGAAGAGTATAATAATTTAGTTGCCAAAATAAAAGACGAACTAAGAAAGAAGAGTCCGCAGAACGCCATACTGAACGACAAACGCAATGAGGTTGCGGCTGAGAGGGTTATACTCAGAGGCTTGATAAACCACCTGAGAGCTATGGGCATTGAGGTGATAACTGATGATGAGGAGGCTCAGCGTGTGCTTGATAAGGCTAATGAGGGTGGCGTGAGAGTGAGAGAGGAAGATGGTAATGACATACAAGAACAGCGAGCTTTTCACAATTCACCTGCCGACTTTGATAAGTTTGATACACAATATGCCAAAGACGGAGTACACGGCTGGGGTATATATGTAAGTAAAAAAGATTTGCCGATATATGCAGGTAAGGAAGAGGGAAAAAGAAATAAATATACAGTAGACATACCAAGCAATAAACAATTATTCGATTTAAGCTCGAATGATTTTTATGCGTTAAAAGACCTATTAGCTACAAAAGGAGTTGTATTAGACGAAAAGTATTTTAATCCATATAAGCTATATACTTTTGAAAGTTACTATGAGGATTTAGCAAGGGAGTTAGGTTCGCAAAAGGCAGCAAGTGAGTTCATTGCTTCGCTTGGCTATAAAGGTATGCGATATAAAGATGAAGACGACGGTAGTGGTTATGTCATTTTTAACGCTGACGACGCACAGATTGTTGACCACACACGCTTCTTCCGCACTAAGTCAGGTGAGGCATAC
>CAJONN010000194.1 GCA_905235955.1 uncultured Marinilabiliaceae bacterium | reverse complement strand
TGTTACTTTTTATTTCGCTACGCTCAATCATCGTTGAGTCTGTCGGCACAGACCCGAAGATGATTGAGCGTAGCGAAATAAAAAGTAAAAGACTAATGAAAAAGCCGTGTTTGGAAATTTGTTTGTAGTACATTTTTCTACTTGCGAAAATTGAGTAATAAAGAGAGAAAGCAACTATTGCGCAATTGTTGAACGCAATAGTTGCTTTCTCAACTATTAATCAAATCTAACAAAAATCCTTATTTTGCTCCACGAATAATGCCACGCGACGAACTCTTGATAAAGTTCAATATCAAATCGCGCAATTCGCTCTGTGGCATTTCAGCTTCTACAGCTTCAATAGCCTGAGTAGTGTTGAGTGGCTTCTGATAGAAATAGCGATATATCTCTTGTGCTTCAGCTATTTGGTTGGCATCAAAACCACGACGTTTCAAACCTACAAGGTTAAGTCCTTCGTATGCAGCTGGTTCACGACCTATCATAGCAAATGGTGGCACATCTTTGCCAAAACGCGTACCACCTTGTATCATAGCATACGAGCCTACACGCGTAAACTGATGCACAAGCGAGCCACCGCCAACAACAGCAAAGTCGTTGACCTCAACCTCGCCAGCAAATTGGCATGCATTTGAAACTATAATGTTGTTACCAAAAACACAATCGTGGCCAATATGCACGTATGCCATAAGCAAGTTGTTGCTACCAACTACGGTTCTGTTTTTCGAAGCTGTACCTCTGTTTATTGTTACAAATTCGCGTATCGAATTATTGTCGCCTATTTCGCAAGTAGTATATTCACCTTTGAACTTCAGATCTTGAGGCACCATACCTATCACAGCGTGAGGGAATACTCTGTTGTTTTTACCCAAACGTGTGCCAGCGCATATAACAGCGCCACTCATTATCTTGCAACCATCGCCTATAACTACATCGTTTTCAATGGTTACAAACGGACCAATCTCTACATTTTCGCCTATCTTAGCTCCCGCGTCGATTACGGCCGATTGATGAATCATATTATACTGAATATAAATTAATTAAATTCTTTCATTAACTGACGGGCGAATGCTGTATTTGAACCATGCCCTGATCGGGTTGCTATTATTCTGCCCTTTATTGGCTTGCCCACCAATGCGAGGTCGCCTATTAGGTCGAGCAACTTGTGGCGTGCAGCTTCGTTGGCATACTTTAGGTCATGTTCGTTGAGCACACCTGAACGATGTATTGTTACATCGGCTTTACCAAGTTGCTGAGCAAGCTGCTGACGTTGCTCGGTTGTAAGGTCTTCGTCAACAAAGACTATGGCATTTTCAAGGTCGCCACCCTTTATTAATCCGGCCTGAAGCAGCATCTGTATTTCGCGCAAAAATACGAATGTGCGGCAATCATACACTTGCTCATATTCGTCGAGGCTCTCAATCAGTGCATATTGGTTGGCGAGGCAACGTGAGCCATCAAAGGCTATGTTGACTTGTGCTGCAAAATAGTCTTCAGGCAAAGCTATTATTCTGATGCCTTTTTCAGGTTCTTCATACACTGCTTTGTGTGTTATCACCATATATTGGCGCTCAGCATCTTGTTCTACTATGCCTATTTGTTTTATTGCGTCAACAAAGGGTTTTGCACTACCATCAAGTATAGGTACTTCTGGTCCGTTGAGTTCTATAAGGCAGTTGTCGATGCGCAAGGCTCTGAGAGCCGACATAAGGTGTTCGATGGTAGAAATGCGCACATTCTCTGCATCGCCAGTTAGCACTGTGCCACGTTGTGTGAACGAAACTCGGTTGGCATCAGCTTTTATCATCGGAGTGCCTTCAACATCAATGCGTTTAAACTGATAGCCAAAGTTGGCTGCTGCGGGTTTGATTGTGAGGGTTACAACAACGCCTGTGTGCAAGCCTTTGCCGTTGAATGTAGCCTCTCCGCCAAGTGTGGTTTGTTTTTCCATATTCTATCTATCAGTCTGTGCTTTATTTTTTGTATGCTGCATATAGTTCATCGAGCTGGCGCTTCATTTCGGGCAGATGACGGAATATTGCATACGCTTTGTTGAATGTCATTACTTCTATTGCAGGCGAGCCAAAGAGTGTCTGATTATCTTTGCGCACATTGCCTGCTATGCCTGTTTGCGCACCACACTTAGTGCCGTCAGCTACTTTGATATGACCTGCTATGCCTGTTTGTCCGCCAAACATACAATGGCTACCTATTTTGGTAGAGCCAGCTATGCCGCCCATTGCCGCCATCACTGTACTCTCGCCTATCTCTACGTTGTGAGCTATTTGCACAAGATTGTCGAGCTTAGTGCCTTTGCCTATGCGTGTTGAACCCATTGTTGCGCGGTCGATGCAAGTATTGGCACCTATCTCTACGTCGTCAGCTATCTCTACGTTGCCTATTTGGGCTATTTTCTGATAGTTACCATTAGCATCGGGAGCAAAGCCAAAGCCGTCAGCGCCAATAACGCAACCAGCTTGCAGTGTACAACGGCTGCCTATTTTGCATCCTTTGTATATTTTTACGCCTGAATATATTATTGTATCATCGCCTACAACAACACCATCGCCAATGTAGGCTTGCGGATATATTTTTACGTTTTTGCCTATTTTAGCTCCGTCGCCAATGTAAGCAAATGCGCCTATGTATGCAAACTCACCAACTGTAGCTTTGGGACTTATATACGATGGCTGTTCAATGCCCACCTTCTTGGGTTGCATTTGCTCATACATATTGAGTAGTTGTGCCAATGCTTCATAGGCATTTGGCACTCTGATAAGTGTAGCTTTTACAGGCTCTGATGGCTTAAAATCAGCATTGACAAGCACTACCGATGCGGCAGTAGAATAGACGAAATGCTCATACTTAGGGTTTGAAAAGAATGTAAGAGCACCCTCTACACCCTCTTCTATTTTGCTATACGTTTTAACAACAGTATCAGGATTACCCTCAACTGTACCGCCCAATGCTTGGGCTATTTGTATTGCTGTAAATTCCATTGAATACAATCAAAAAATCAGTTGCAACCGCAAAGGTAATAAATTCTGACGATATTATATCAGCTAATTCAAGGCTGTTCTTTTTATTCTAATTTTTTCACATTATGCGCACTAACAAACGCCATATTCTGCACAATCTGCAGTCTATTCACCCTCAATCATCTCAAGGTCGATTTCATGTTTGGCGGTCTCCTTGTTGTAATTTACGCCAAGCAGAATGATGTTCTTTGAAAAGCCTTTGAGGCTGGCGGGATAATCTTTGCGGCGAATCTGAGCAATAGCGCCTTCTGCCGATTGGTCGTATTTGAACTCAACAACTATGGCAGGGCGCGACGAACGTGGCAGCGGCACGAAAACCATATCGGCAAAACCTTTGCCCGTGGGGAGTTCGCGGAAGATTTTGTAATAAGTTCTTGCTGCAAAATATGCCAAACGAATAGCGCACGCCATCGAGTTCTCATCGTTGTATCTCAATATTGACGATGCCTCAAAATGGTACGCATCAAAAGCATCTGCAATGCGCAGTTTGTCCATATTTAGCGTATTGTCGAGCAACGTGAGCGACTCTTTGACTGCCTTGGAAACTTCATTCCAACCAACGTCTTTGACGGCATTTCTGAACTCGCCCGCCACTTCGTTGTTCGGTATTCTTACCGTCTGTGTGTAAATAACCAAGATGCGCAAGCACGGTCAGCACGTCATCGCTGTCTTTGATATTGTGCACATCGTTTCTAAAACTCGATACTTCTACTGCAACCGCCTTATCATCAAGCACATCGATGATTTTGCCTTGAACATTATCGGCATCAACTTTTATGTAATGCTCTATAGTTGTGTAGGATGCTGATTTTGTCCAATAGCTTATGTAATTGCGATTTAGAATCGCCTGCATCACCGAATTGGGGTTAAACATCGACTTCTCATCGCCAATGATATAACCATCATAGGCATGTGCCATTAGCTCGAAAACCATATCATTTTCTTCGCAGAGCGTGCGCACCTCGTCTTTCGTAAAGCCGTAATATTTAGCAAGTTGCCCGGGCGC
>CAJONN010000193.1 GCA_905235955.1 uncultured Marinilabiliaceae bacterium | reverse complement strand
TCTGATATTCTTTCTATTGTTTCAACCATGTCATACGACTTGCCCAATATGCATCTGCCAATTGATGCACGTGTATTCATGCCAAGTTGTTTTACAAGGGCGGTAAATGAGTCGTCGGCCAATGGGAGTTCTGTTATTTCATAGTCGTCGTTGATGTCGGCCAACTCTGCGGCATATAACACAGCGTCGTTGAGCGAACCAAGTTGGTCGACTAAGCCAAGGTTGATAGCGTCGGCACCTGCCCATACACGTCCTTGTCCAATAGAGTCGATGTGGTCAGTTGTAGTGTTTCGACCATCAGCACAACGTGTGATAAATGTTTGATATCCAGCCTCTACAGTTTTTTGGAACATGTCTGTCCAACCTTCAGAGAGTGGCTCAACAAGTGTTGGCTCGCCTTGCTCGTTGGTGTTGACAATGTCGAAGGTGAGTCCTATGTTGTTGGCTGCTTTTTTCATACAAGGTATCATTCCGAATATGCCTATTGAGCCTGTAATAGTAGTAGGTTCGGCAAATATGTAGTTAGCTGCGCATGATATGTAGTAGCCACCAGATGCCGCATATTGTCCCATAGATACAACAATGGGTTTGGTTTGTGAGGTGAGCTTCACTTCGCGCCAGATAACGTCAGATGCCAAAGCTGAGCCGCCGGGTGAGTTGACGCGCAATACTATTGCTTTGACATCGTCGTCGATGCGAGCCTGACGAATGGTGCGTGAGAGGTCGTCGCCGTAGATTTCGTCAGATATGCCCGAAGAAGTACCATCTAATATTTCGCCTTGTGCATATATTATGGCTATTTTGTTGTCGCTAAATTCCTCTTGTAGGTTGGTTGATGAGTTGTAGTGAGCTACGCCAACTGTTTTGATATCTTCGTCGGGTTCGATGCCAATTTGCTCACGCAGAATAGCCAAAAATTCGTCTTTGTATATGCAACGGTCGATGAGATGAGCGTCGAGGGCTGTTTGTAGTTGTGCAAAGTTGAGTTTGTTGGCGTATTGGTCTATAGAGTTGGGCTCTATGTTGCGGTTGGTTGCAATGGTATTGCGCACATCGGCCCAGATGGCATCAAGATATTTTTGTGTTTGTTCGCGAGCGGCATCGCTCATGTGGTCAGACATATATGGCTCAACTGCTGATTTGTATTTGCCGTGGCGAATGATTTGCATGTCGATGCCAAATTTGTCGAGAGCATTTTTGTAGTAAGAATGTGTGCTGCTTAGTCCGTAAACCATAAGTGTACCGGTTGGCACTATAAACAGAGAGTCGGCAGCACTTGCCAAATAGAGTGCCGATTGGTCTAAGTTATTGCCAAAGTAGTATATACGTTTACCTTTTTCTTTGAATTTGTTCAGATAGGGCAAAACCTCCTTCATGGTTGAATATGAAGCGCCTGATGTTGTGCCACAAAGCCAAAGACAACTAATATTGTCATCGTCGGCAGCGTCTTGCAAGGTATTGATGAGATTTGAAAGGGTTATGCTGTTAGTTGTTTTGCCCGATAAAGCTATATTGATTTGTGCCATTGGACTTACTGCCTGATAATCAACAACTTTAGTTTCAAGGTCGTAAACTAAAACAGTATTTTGCTCAGGTTGGGTTGTGTTAGAAGTAATGGCCGAAACAGCGCTACCAATTATTGCCAAAAACACTATTGGAATAAGAAGTAGCAAAAAACCTCCGACTAAAACTCCTGCTACTGTAATAAGAAATTGTTTCATAATTAATATGCTTTTAGTTGGCAAAATTAAAAATTAATACTGAAAAATTAAATGATTTTTACATTTGGCGTTAGATGTGACACTATTCTTTCATTTAAAAACTCAAGTTTCGCAAGTAGAAATATTCTGCAAACAAATTTCCAAACACGGCTTTTTCATTAGTCGCGAGGTGAAAATCGAGTTCCGTGCTTATTGTTGGAAGGCTATTTGTTGGGTATATTTCTTTCGCCCATTCTCAGGGCTTATTTTCTGTGCATTTTGCGAAAGTTGAGCAAATGTATGTTTCGTTATCTTTCATTTTCTCCAATGGTGCAAGTGCCTTTCCATTCATATTTTTTGCCACCTGTTTGCCATACGCTTACCATTATTATATATGTACCATGTGGCATAATAGTGCCCTGAGTGTTTTGTCCGTTCCATATCAGTTCGCCAGAAACGGGTAGAGGCGTGTTGTTGTAAGGCGTGGCAATGAGAACGCCATTGGGTGCATATATGCGCATTGTGGCTATCCACTCACCATCAGCAAAATTGGTTGATAATACCATATTGTCATCGATGCCGTCGGCGTTGGGGCTGAAACGACGCACTACTTGCTCTATGTTGGTTGTTGGTTGAAACTTATTGTCGCGGTTTTGCGAGTTGATGGCTGTTGGCGTAGCGTAGCCACTCAGTGCCGATGCTGATGTCCAGTTTTGTGGTGTGTCAGATGCGGCGTTGGTCATGATGCGCTCAAGGGCTACGTTGTGTGTGTCGGTTATGAGCTGCGAGTGCATTTTTTCAGTGTAAGGCACATTGTCTATTATCTCGCCAAGTATGTTGCTTATAGCCACTTCGCCCTCTGAAGGCAGATTGCTAAATTTAGCATTGCTCACTATATATTGTTTGTTGGGCACATTGTAAGCTTCTGTGAGTGAGGTGCTATCAGCACAAACTACAATATATTCGCCCGGGAAGAAGAGCCTATTGTAGTTGCAAATGCGGTTGCAACTGCTTAATTGTGCATTTTTTATTTGTCCAAAACATATATCGTAGAGGTTAAATACGTCGGTGGTGGGGTTGTATATTTCTATGTAGTCGTTGATGGTAGGCGAGGCGGTCGACATTATTTCGTTTATCACAATTTGTTTTGGCTGCGCCTTTTCGGCTATGGCAGTTTGCACAATACAATCAGTTATCTGATTGCCAGCATAGTCGGTTGCCCAAATATTGCTCACATGGTATATTTGGTGGCGTCGCAATGGCTGATTTAGTGCAATGCTGAAACGTGTAAGCGTAACATCGTCAGTTGATGCTATGCGCAGCGGTTGCTCATTGTTGTCTATTGTGAATGTGTTGCGGAATGTTGCTGTATCAATGGGTTCAGATAGTGCCAGATGTAGCGTGTCGGCAGTGGCATTGGGTATAAGACTCAGAATGTGTGGAGCAATGTCGTCGGGCAAAGAGCCATCAACGGAATTGCGTGCAGAGGGTGTGCCACCTTGAGGGCTTACTGATGGCACAAAGTTGTTATTGTTGGCCGAAATATTGAATGGGTCGATGCGTTCTATTGACCAACCGCCATCGTTTTTGAATGTGCCACCAAACATATCTATGCTATAATCTACATAGTCGGCCACCTTGCCTTGAGCATTGCGTAGCACTACTCTACCGCTATTTTTGGTTAGTGTCAGAGCCTTTTGCGTGGTTGCTATTGCGGCAGTAACTTTTGCCATGTCGGCTTCTGCACTTTTTGAGCACAAACAGACATAGCCGTCGGGTGGCAAAATATAGTTGGCTATGGTAGTAAGTGTTGCATTGACGCTTATTTGCCAGTTGCTGATGTCAATAGCATTATTGGTGGTGTTGTATAGCTCTATGTATTGTCTGTCGGGTAGTCCAAGTTCGTCGTTCGGATTGGTCATCAGTTCGTTTATTACTACACAACCTCTATAAAATACGTCGTTGGCTATAGGCTGCTCTTCGGGCTCTTGCGAGGGTTCAGGTTCTTGTGGTTCTTCAGGCTTTTGTGGTTCTTGTCTTTCTATTTGTATATTGTTGATAGCCATATCTCGGTTGTTGGCCGAAAATCCGACTCGGGCAATCATATATTGTGGATTGCTGATTTTGAGCGAATAGGTTGTGTCGTTTTTTTCGGTCTGTTCGCCATCTGCTGTATTTATAGTCGATTGTAATGCAAAGTGCGAAATGCCATTGGCATCGTGCACAACATCTATTTCGGCTCTGACATGATACGGATATTTATCTTTCTGCAAAAAATCTTTACTTCCATTTATTATCAATTTGTCCCCAGATGAGCGAACAAGCGATACAGAATGATTGTTGGTACCCATTCGCAGATAAAAACCATCTGTATTTATGGTATCGCTCTCCATTAAATAGAGGCGTATATAAGTATTGTTTGACACATTGCAATTTATGGTAGCTTCAACAACATAGTGCGTTACGTTGTTGAGGTCAGCGACTTTGGCAAAAGCTTGTCCTTTAGTGGTATCTACATCGGTAGATATACAGAGCGAACCATCGTCAGACAAGGCGAAAAAGTTGTTGGTATTGCTCCAACTGAAGCCAGCGAACTCTATTTCTTGAGCATTGATAGTTGGAATAATGAATAATAGACAAAAAATATAGGGTAAAATGCTCTTCATATTGTTTGTATTTCAGACTAAATCTATATATTTGCACCGTGTTTGGAAATTAACAACCGATGTTGCTATTTAACAAACGAGATAACAAAAGTTGTTTTCAAAATTACAGCACAACTATTTGAAAAGGAAATTTTAAATAAAAAATAACAAGAAAAAAACCAGACCGATAATGAAAGTAGCAATAGTTGGAGCCAGTGGCGCAGTAGGACAAGAGTTCCTACGTGTACTTGCCGAACGTAATTTTCCTATTGATGAACTTCTGCTCTTCGGCTCGAAGCGCAGTGCCGGAACAACATACACCTTCAGAGGCAAGGATATTGTAGTGAAAGAGCTCACTCACAATCCTGACGACTTCAAGGGCGTAGATATTGCATTTACATCGGCTGGTGGTGGCACATCAAAAGAGTTTGCTGCCGACATCACTAAGCATGGTGCTATAATGATAGACAACTCATCGGCATTCCGTATGGATGCTGATGTGCCCCTCGTAGTGCCAGAGTGCAACGCCAAAGATGCACTTGTTCGTCCACGCAACATCATTGCCAACCCCAATTGCACCACTATTATGATGGTTGTAGTGCTACAATGCATAGAGCAGTTGAGCCACATCAAACGCATACATGTAGCCTCATATCAGGCAGCATCAGGTGCAGGTGCAGCAGCTATGGCAGAGCTTGAGCAGCAATATCGCGAAGTACTTAGCGGTAAGCCAGCTACAGTTGACAAGTTTGCTTATCAATTAGCATACAACGTAATACCTCAAATAGATGTATTCACCGAAAACGGCTATACCAAAGAGGAGATGAAGATGTTCAACGAAACACGCAAAATAATGCATACCGATGCAGCATGCTCGGCAATGTGTGTGCGTGTACCATCGTTGCGTAGCCACTCAGAGGCTGTATGGGTTGAAACCGAGCGCCCTATCAGTGTTGAAGAGGCACAAAAAGCCATATCGAACGGCGAAGGTGTGCAGCTGATGGACGACCCAGCCAACAAGGTTTACCCAATGCCACTCTTCCTCGCTGGCAAAGACGACGTATATGTTGGTCGTGTGCGCAAAGACCTTGCTAACCCCAACGGACTTACTTTCTGGCTCGTTGGCGACCAAATAAAGAAGGGTGCTGCACTCAACGCTGTGCAGATAGCCGAATATTTGATAAAAGAGGGCGTAGTAAAATAAAAGAATTTACTTTAGCTTTATTATAACTATCAGCAGACCAAACCTTTGCACAAATGCGAGGTTTGGTCTGTTTGCGTTTTTTATAGATTTATCTGCGTTTGAAACAAAACCACATTTTGCATATATGTAATTCAAGTTTCGCAAGTAGAAATGTACTGCAAACAAGTCCACAAATACGACCTTCCCATTAATTTTACTTTTTCTGTGCCGACAGA
>CAJONN010000192.1 GCA_905235955.1 uncultured Marinilabiliaceae bacterium | reverse complement strand
GCCACTCCGCTAAAAATTATCTCCGCTCCGCTAAACGATTTTAACTCGCTTCGCTCAAACAGAAAATCGTTTCGGGCGCTTCGCTACGATAATTTTCTTAACGCTCCGTGCCAAAGGCAACAACCGCGAGGTAAAAATCGAGTTCCGTGCTTATTGTTGGAAAGTAATTTTTCCGCCTTCGCAAACGAGTGCTTCGTAGTTGTGTGTAGTATCGAGGCAAACATCAATGTCGGCAGCATAGCCTTTGCGGTTGAGGCGAGCGTAATGTTCGCCCACTGAAGCTATTTGGCGCACATTGCCAGAGAGGTACAACATACGCATAGCGTGAGCAAAGTCTGACATCTCTGTGTGCCCACACTGATAGAGATGCTCAACAACCAGACCTGCACACAAGCCATCTTCTATACAAAACTTACCATTTGTACCAGCGCACACTATTGCGATGTCGGTTGTTGCAGTATTTATCAGAGTTATTATATTGTTGATATTGAGAAACGAAGCAATATAAACCTTCTCAGCTTTTGCGCAAGCAGCAATGGCTTGTGTACCATTTGTTGTGGTCATTACAATATGCCTATTGGCTACCATTTCTGGTGTATATTTTAGAGGCGAATTGTCGAGGTCAAAACCCTCTATTTTGTCGGCATTGCGCTCGCCACCAAGCAAAGGTTTGTCTGCCGATTGTTCTTTTATCTTGAAAGCCTCTTCGGGGGTTCTGACGGCTGTAATGCTTTTGGCACCATTGTGAATGGCTATAGTCATCACCGTAGTGGCGCGCAATATGTCTATTACTATTGCCACCTTACCACTGAAGTTGTATTGCGTGGCTTGCGCTGCTGTGGCTATTACATCAATCATTTGTTTCTTGTCAGAATTTGATGCACAAACTTGCACCTACGTTGCTTCGCCCATCGGGTGTGGGCTCTATAGTAGGTTGCCATTGCAATGAGAGGTCGTCGGTCACATCAAATGTGTAGAAGTGAGCATCTACAGCTGCATCTATTATTTGCACTACATACAAGCCAATAAGTCCGAAGTAGCTAAGGTCTCGGTAGCGTCTATAATAGTCTTTTTTGTTGCGCAGTACAGTGGTAAACCATGTTCGATATGTTGTTTCAACATCTTCTACGGTTAGGTTTGTTTTGTTTATGACAATGTCTTCGTAGCTTTTGTTGTTTGGGTCGCCAATAACAAAGTCGCGATAAGCGTTGCGATATTTTTTATAATATTTTCCATTGAAGTGTACGGCATAGCAGAGGGCAGCCGCTCCACCATAGAGCAGTGGCAACTTCCAATAACGTTTGTTGTATATCTGCCCCAAACCCGGCAATATGGCTGCATACATAGTAGCTGTATGTGGCGAATGTCCCATAACGCGAGGTGGTACAGATTTTATCATCTTGTCGCCATTGGGCAAAACGGTTATGAGTGAGTCAACAACAAACTGAAAAACAACGGTGTCAACTTGTTCACCTTCGAGGCGAGGTGCGTCAGAAGCATCGTCGACAGTTTGCTCTTGTGCTCTTACACTTGCAGCCAAGCAGATGGCTATTATGACGATTATTAGTCGGTGCAAAATATCTGTGTATGTGTATCTCTGTTGTTATTTAGCCTGTTGGTCGAGCACTGAAAGTATGCGTTCAAGCTCTTCGTCAGATGCAAAAGGTATGGTTATTTTGCCTTTGCCCGTCTCCTCTTTGCGTTCAAACCTTACCGATGTACCAAAAAGCTTCGAGAGATTTGTGCGCATATCTTCGTAGGCTGTGCCAAGTGTTGTTGTATGTTTTTTGGCAGGCTTAGTAGGTTTGTCAGGTTCTGGTTCTGATGTGTTTGGCTCGTTGTATTCTCTTGCAAGCTCTTCTACTCTGCGTACCGAATAGCCATATTCTATTGTTTGCTGATAGAGCATTATTTGTGTTTGCACATCTTCAACGCTCAACAAAGCTCTGGCGTGTCCCATGCTTATCTGCCTCTCACGTAGTCCGGCTTGTATCTCGGCTGGCAGCTTGAGCAGGCGCAATGAGTTGGTTACGGTAGAGCGTTTTTTGCTTACCTTTTCAGCCAATTGTTCTTGTGTAAGATGACATTCGTCGATGAGACGCTGATAGCTTATTGCCTCTTCGAGCGGATTAAGGTCAGCACGCTGTATGTTTTCAATGAGGGCATATTGTAGCATAGCGTCATCGTCAACTTCGCGCACATAGGCTGGCACCTTTACCAGTCCGGCAAGTTTCGATGCACGATATCGGCGTTCGCCACTCACTATCTGATAGTTGCCGTTGGGCAATTGGCGTAGTGTAAGAGGCTGAATGATGCCAACCTCTTTTATCGATGCAGAGAGTTCTTCAAGTTGTTCTTGGTCGAAGTCGCTACGTGGCTGCCATGGGTTGGCTTCTATGTTGTTGATGTCTATTTCGCTTACTGCCGATTTTCTTTCTATATCTTCATTGGCTTCTGGCAGCAATGCACCGAGACCACCGCCACCGGGTCCGCTACCAAGTCCAAATCCTTTTCCTTTTGCTGACATTGTGTTTATCTCTCTTTATTCTTTGTTTGAGCTCTCTGTGCGTGCGCCATTTTCATGTTTGTCAAGTATCTCTTTGGCAAGGTTCAGGTAGTTCTGAGCGCCCTTCGACGATGCATCATATTCTATTACTGATTTGCCGTGCGATGGTGCTTCACTCAGTCTGACGTTGCGTGCTATGAGTGTTTTGAATACCATGTCTTGGAAGTATTTCTTTACCTCTTCAAGCACTTGATTTGAGAGGTTGTTTCGACCATCATACATAGTGAGGAGGAAGCCTTCGATATCGAGGCTTGGGTGCAAGCGTTTTTGTATTATCTTAATGGTATTGAGCAACTTGCCAAGTCCTTCGAGGGCGAAATATTCGCATTGCACTGGTATCATTACTGAGTCGGCAGCAGCCAAGGCGTTGACGGTGATAAGACCAAGCGATGGACAGCAGTCGATGAGTATGTAGTCAAAGTCAGGGCGCAACTTATCAACCATTCTGCGCATTATTTTTTCGCGGTCGGTCATGTTGAGCATCTCTATTTCAGCGCCTACAAGGTCAATGTGCGATGGCAGTATGTATAGGTTCTTCATTTCACATTGAAGTAGTGCTGATTTTGGGTCAACATCGTTGACCATGCATTCATATATTGAGGTTTTTACTTCGCGCACGTCAAAACCCAATCCTGATGTAGAGTTGGCTTGGGCATCGGCATCTATTATCAAAACCTTTTTTTCAAGCACTGCCAAACTGGCGGCTAGGTTGATTGATGTTGTTGTTTTGCCTACACCACCTTTTTGGTTGGCTATTGCTATTACTCTTGCCATTATTTTCTGTTCTTTGTTTGAAATAATTTTCTCTGTTGTGCATGGTCGCACCTACATTGGTGCAAAGTTAGGTCTTTTGTATTGAATAGGTCTTGTAATAAATAATAGGTTTTCAACAATTTTTTCAGATGTTATTGGCATTATTGTTCATAACTCTGTTGATAACCTTATTTTGTTCCGCAGAAAAACATACAAAACATACAGATTTACAGCATTTTAGGCAAACTGCATTAGGTATAAGTTGTGGATATGGCCGAAACATTGTTCAGAAACATTTCAATCATAGCTAAATGCCACTGATGCTTTTGTTCGCTATTATCTTTCATACAAATATATTTTTTTAAGTTTCGCAAGTAAAGTAGCCCCGAAGTGGCGAAAGGAATACAACAAAAAATGTCTTCCAACAATAAGTACGAAACTCGATTTTCACCTCGCGGTTGTCGCCTTTGGCACGGAGCGTAAAGAAAATTATCGTAGCGAAGCGTTAAAAACGATTTTCTGTTTGAGCGAA
>CAJONN010000191.1 GCA_905235955.1 uncultured Marinilabiliaceae bacterium | reverse complement strand
ATAAAGGATAAAAACTACGCTGAGCCATTCCGCGCAAGTGGTAAAAAGATTGTCTTAGTCGGAGCAAATTTCAACCACTCGATTAGGAATATTGATGAATATAAAGTACTCGATTTTCGTGAGTGAATTTTATCTATCAAGATAGATATTTGTTTTTCAGCCTGCAATTCGACCTATAAATCGGAATCTTCCTATCTTTGCAATTAAGATAGAAAACTAAAATGAACAAGCAAAAAATTGTTATTGCCATCGACGGACACTCATCGTGTGGCAAAAGCACTGTGGCAAAAGATCTGGCCAAAGCTCTCTCAATAGCATACGTAGATACAGGCGCAATGTATCGCTCAGTAACACTCTACGCCTTACGACACAATCTGATTAGCAACAATCAGGTCGATGAGGCTGCACTTATAGCCGCTTTGCCTCACATCAAAATAACATTTGCATTCAACGCTGAACAAAAGAAAAATGAGACCTTCTTGAATGGCGAAAGCGTAGAAGCTGAGATACGCCAAATGGAAGTAAGTTCGCACGTAAGCCTTGTTAGCACCATTGGAGCTGTGCGTAAACAACTTGTTGAATGGCAGCGAGATATGGGCAAAGAAGGAAGTCTTGTGATGGACGGACGCGACATTGGTACCGTTGTATTCCCCAATGCCGACCTCAAGATTTTTATGACAGCATCTGACGAAGTGCGTGCTCAACGCCGCTACGAAGAGCTAAGGCAAAAAGGTCAGGCTGCCGACTTCGCAGAGATATTGCACAACGTCAGAGAACGCGACCGCATAGACTCTACACGCGCTGAGAGTCCACTACGCCAAGCCGATGATGCACTTTTGCTTGATAATAGCAACCTTAGCATGCAAGAGCAATTTGACTGGATAATGACGCAGTTGCGCAATAAGAAACTTATTGATTAGCAATACGATATGAATGTTGTCATCGACGAAGGATCAGGGTTTTGCTTTGGAGTGAAACGCGCCATTGCCACACTTGAAGAGGAGCTAAAAAAACATAGCACCGTTTATTGTGTGGGCGATATTGTGCACAACGAGCGCGAAATAGAACGCCTTCAAAGTTCAGGACTCAAAATAATTGACACCACCGAACTCGCTCAGCTCCACAATAGTGCTGTACTCTTCAGAGCACATGGCGAGCCACCCTCGTCGTATGCCCATGTTAGCCGCAACAACCTCTCGCTTACCGATGCCACTTGCCCCGTAGTGTTGAGGTTGCAACAACGCATTCGCGACGCTTGGCAAAAAATGCAACCAATTGACGGACAAATTGTGCTTTTTGGCAAAAAAGGACATGCTGAAGTCATCGGACTAATGGGACAAACCGACAACAAATGCATCTTGCTCGAAAACGACTCGCAAATAGACCTTGTAGCACCCAACAAACCCACCGAAGTCTTTGCCCAAACCACCAAAGACCCACAACAATATGAGCAACTTGTGAGCAAAATAAAGCAGCACGTAAACAATACTGTAGTGGCACACAACACCATCTGTCGCCAAATGGCCGACCGTGCCGAACATCTGCGCACCTTTGCCGCTGCTCACAACATAATACTTTTTGTAGGCGGAGCCAAAAGCTCAAACTCAAAAGTGCTATTTGAAATATGCAAAAACATCAACCCTAACTCGCACTTCCTCACCAACGAAGACGATGTAGAAAATGTGATAAATAGCAGCCAAATGCTCACAACCAACGCAAGCATTGGCATATTTGGAGCCACATCGACGCCACTTTGGCTCATGGAACGAGTAAAAGAAAAAGTAGAAACCATACTAAAAAAATAACATATTCTTATGGAAAAACTTCTGAGCGTAATAATTACCGCTATCATAATATTTTACCTCATCCGAATAGCCTTTCGTTTGCTTTCACCATTGTTGTTGAAACTCTTTTTGGGCAAAATGCAAAAACGCTTCGAGCAACAGTTTACCAATGCCAACAACCAACACCAACACTCCAACACTGAAGGCGATGTAACTGTCGACTATTCAGCGCAGCGCAAAACCAACAAAAACGGACAAACCCTCTCTGACGAACTCGGTGGCGAATATGTTGATTTTGAAGAGGTAAAGTGAGTTATGTAACTTGAGTTTCGCAAGTGAAGCTATCCTGAAGGAAATAGTCTTCCAACAATAAGCACGGAACCCAATTTTCACCTCTTTAAATGAAAGAGCTGTGGTGAAGTTGTAAGTTTTTCTCATATCTTTGCAAGTATAACACCAAAAAATACAATCCAAAATGTTAGTCAAAACCTACGGCTCGGCGGTAAATGGCATCGATGCGCTGACCGTAACAATGGAAGTAAACATCAGTTCGGGCGTGAAGTTTTTTATTGTTGGATTGCCCGACAATGCCGTGAAAGAGAGTGAACACCGAATAGAATCAGCACTAAGCATAAGTGGTTGGCAATGGCCCGGCAAACAGATAGTTATCAATATGGCACCAGCCGACATCAGAAAAGAGGGATCGGCATACGACTTGCCTTTGGCACTTGGCATTTTGGCTGCCAATGAAAAAATAGCATACACCAACCTACACAAATATCTCATAATGGGCGAGTTGTCGCTCGACGGTAGCGTATTGCCCATCAAAGGTGCACTACCTATGGCCATCAAAGCTAAGCAAGAGGGCTTCAAAGGGTGCATATTCCCCGCTGCCAACGCCAAAGAAGCTGCCATAGTAGAGGGCATCGACGTGTATGGAGCACAGTCGCTAATGCAAGTGGCAAACTTCTTAGACAAAGGCACAGGCTTAGAACCCATCAGAGTTGATGTAGCTGAAGAGTTTAGCAAAGCCAACGATATACCTGATTTTGACTTTGCCGAAGTCAAAGGACAAGAAAATGTAAAGCGAGCTCTCGAAATAGCCGCAGCTGGAGGTCATAATATGCTTATGATAGGCTCGCCCGGCTCAGGCAAAAGCATGATGGCGAAGCGCATACCATCTATATTGCCACCACTCACCATCGACGAAGCTCTCGAAACCACAAAAATACACTCAGTAGCAGGCAAGATAAAGGGCGAAACATCGTTGCTGACACGCCGCCCATTTCGCAGCCCACACCACACTATATCTGATGTTGCCTTAGTTGGTGGAGGTTCATATCCGCAGCCGGGCGAAATATCGCTTGCGCACAATGGCGTACTCTTCCTCGATGAGCTACCCGAATTTAAACGCACAGTGCTCGAAGTGATGCGCCAACCACTCGAAGACCGCGTAATATCTATCTCGCGCTCACGTTTTACTGTAGAATATCCTGCAAGTTTTATGCTTGTAGCAAGTATGAACCCATGCCCATGTGGCTACTATAACGACCCCAACCGCGAATGTACCTGTCCGCCCGGCATGGTACGCAAATATTTGGGGCGCATATCAGGTCCGCTCCTCGACCGCATCGACCTACACGTAGAGGTTGTGCCAGTGCCATTCGACAAACTATCAGAAGCACCTCCATCAGAGTCGAGTGCCGAAATAAAAAAACGCGTAATAAAAGCACGCGAAATACAGAGCAAACGCTACGCCAACTGTCCGGGCATACATTGCAATGCTCAGCTCACACCAAAGTTGCAAGCCATATATGCTCAGCCTGACGAAGCCGGACAAAGCATACTCAAGCAAGCTATGCTTCGTCTTGGGCTCTCAGCGCGTGCCTACGACCGTATCTTGAAAGTGGCGCGTACCATAGCCGACCTTGAAGGCTCTGAAAACATAGCAGCTACTCATATAGCTGAAGCCATTCAGTACAGACTCGACCGCGAAACATGGGGCTCATAAAGACCTCCAAATGGTTGGTGAATGAAAGGATAATATGTGAGGTTGGTCTGTGATGATCGACCTCATTTTTTTTGTTTCACAACAAAATAAACATACTCTTTGTGCAATAAGAATCTCAAGTTTCGCAAGTGAAGCAGTCCCGAAGGGACGAAAGATTATAGGCAGGGGTGAGCGCAGCGTAACCCCTGTTAATCATGCGCTCCCACATTATTAGCCCTGAAGGGGCGAAAGAAATTGCAATCGCTTTTTCGCCCCTTTAGGACTTATTTTCTATATGTTTTCACTTGCGAAACTTGAGTAAGAATAAATGGCTGCATTTTCAAGTAAACCATCAAAAAATATTTCAAAAAAATTGCATAGCTGTTTTTTTTTTACTTTGCGCGTCAATTCGCGAATAGACTATCTTAAACCGTTGCGATATAAAACCAAACGGTACAATTCTAAGAAGTAAAAAAACGATGAAAAAGAAAAATTATAGCATGAAAAAACTACAATTTCTACTCCTTTCCCTATTGAGTGTCGACGGTTTTGCGCAAGATTTAGTCTTAATCGATACCATAAAACTTAAGT
>CAJONN010000190.1 GCA_905235955.1 uncultured Marinilabiliaceae bacterium | reverse complement strand
TTGTTTTTACCATTTCTTTCTACTTCTAAACAACGACAAAATGCTAATTGTCAGAAGATTGAATGGATATACAAGAGCTAATATAGCTATGTCGATAACATTGATTTTTAGTTGCCAATGTTTGTGAGTGGCGTTGAGCAAAAGTGCTTCGGCAAAGGTTTTCAGAAACAAACAAATGAGTGCAATAATAGGGTTGGCAACTAATGCTATTGGCCAAGCTGCGTTGCCACAAAACACTATCATCGAGAGGCGTTTTACATCGACATCGGTATATCCTGAGGCTTTGCGTAGCCAGCGTGTACGTTGTTTGTAGTAGCTTAGTGCAGTTGGCGGACAAGCGGTTTGCACAAGTGCATCGGTGCTGAGCGCGTATGCTACTTTACCTCCGTGGCGTTTTACCTCTGCAAGCAAAAACATATCGTCGCCCGATATGTATTGATTGTGTGCATTGTGTTGCAAATATACACTGCGACGAAATGCTAAGTTGGCTCCGTTGCACATAGTAGCTTGTTGGCTAAGTGCTGTACCTGCACTTACGGCTTGCAACGCCAGAAACTCCATCTCTGCTAAGCGTTGAAATAGGGCGTTGCCTTGCCTGTTCATAGTCACTGGAGCTATTAGCAAATCGGCTTGTGTTGTTGCAATGCTTTGGCTTAGTGCGCCAAGCCAGTTGGCAGGTATGTGGCAATCAGCATCAGTTACTGCAACATATTGTGTAGTAGCATATTCTACACCAAGTCGTTGAGCATGTTTTTTGCCTTGTTTATTGTTGTTTGTAAGTATTGTTATTAGCTTGTCAGAGTGTTGCGCCACTTGTTGCACCTCATAGTTGGTGCGGTCGGTACAATGGTCGAGCACCACTATTATTTGCTTTGGTTTGTGCGTCTGTGCCAAAAGATTATTGAGCAATGTTGTAGCATGTTGTTCTTCGTTGTGCATAGCTACTACAACGCTCAGTTGTTCTCCAACAGTATATTGCGTAAGGGTTGTTTTTTGGCTTTGCCACACTCTGCGCCAAAGCAACAAATATGTGCAATATACAATGGTTGCAACAATGGTTGATATGCTAATAATAAGCGTCATATAACATAAAAAAGAGGAGGCGTTTGTAAGTGTTGCCTCCTCTCTCTATTGTTGTTTAGCAATAATAATCAGTATGTTTATTCGCCCGAGTTGGTTATGTAACTTTCGATGCGATAAGTGTCGACAATATACTCTTGGCGAGCTTCAGCATCTGGCAGGTAGTCGTAGCTGTCAATTATAGCAACATAGTCGCCACGGAAGGTGCCAACTATTGCATTTTCAAAGCCTTTGGCTTTGAGCTCAGCAACACGATTTTGTGCTATTTGCTCGTTTTTGTATGTTCCTACAACAATGTTGTAGCGTTTGTCGAGTTGTATGTGTGGCGTAGCGTTTTCAGTGGGCTTAGTTACCACAACGGTGTCTGGTTTTGCCACAGCAGTAGTGTCGGCTGCCGGAGCAACTTCTACTTGCTCTACAGACTCATCTTCGCTAAAGAAGAAGTTGTAAACGCAATTGTCTTTATTGATAACGAAGAGGCAAACAAAAACACCAACAAGGAAGAGCAATGCAATGATAATAACCAGAATAGCATTGCGTGTAGAGTGGTTTTCTTCGTATACAAATGTGTTTGTGTCATACGAAATTGTAGTTTGCTGAGACTCTACGGTTGATTCTGGTGCTGCATCGCTCAAATCTATTACCGATGATGTTGCACTTGCATTGTTTGTAGCTGTTGTAGCCGACTCAAATACAAAGATATCTCCATCTTTCGAGAGTGAGCCAATACCTTCAATATTAACTCTTTCGCCAGAGTCGAGACGCTGCTTGAGTGAGTTGCTATATTCAGTTATTTGCTGGCGTGCTTCATCTTCTGATATATTAGCTTGCTGCGCTACGTGAGCAACAAGAGCATTGTCATCAAAATTGAGATATTGATTGAACATTGTTCCGCCTTCAGAAGAACTGATAAATGCTCCGAATCCCGGAATAATGACGCGTGGTTGCTTACTTAGAAGTTGTTGTAGATACTGATCCATATATGGTTTTCGCTTAATCAATTGATTGTGCAAATATAACACATTACGATTTAAGAATTAAACAAAGTATAAAAAAATATGTTAATGTGATATTTTTCGTACTTCTTATTTGAACTTAAGCGTGGCATCTCGAGCCACGAAAAAACGAAAATTAAACAAAAAATTACTAATTTTGCGCAGTATTTCTATTGTAGTCAATTAAAATCTGATGGAAAACGCAAAAATACTGTACGTTTCACAGCAAATAATGCCATACTTGCCTGAGTGTGAAATGTCGCGCATAAGCCGAAACCTGCCAGAGCAAGTAATGCAATATGGCAAAGAGATACGCACATTCATGCCACGCTTTGGCAAAGTCAACGAAAGGCGCAATCAGTTGCATGAAGTCATTCGCCTCTCAGGCATGAACATTATCATAGACGACACTGATCATCCACTACTCATCAAAGTGGCTAGCATACAATCTGCTCGCATGCAGATATACTTTATTGACAATGACGACTTCTTCGATCGAAAAGCCATAATAGCCGATGAAGAGGGCAATGAATTTGCTGACAACGACCAACGTGCCATATTCTTTGCTCGTGGTGTGTTAGAAACAGCTCGCAAACTACGTTGGGAGTCAGACCTCATACACCTCCACGGATGGTTTACAGCCTTCATACCCGTATTTGTCAAATACTTAATGAACGACGACCCTCACTTCAGCCACGCAAAGATAGTAGTATCAGTTTACAACGACGACTTTGCCTCAGAGTGGGACGGCGAGATAGTGAAGAAATTATACGTCGACGGCATCGATGAAAAGAGCATCAACGCCATAAAAGCCAACAACTACACCTCACTTATGAAAATGGTCATCGACCTTGCCGATGGAGTAGTTTATGGTAGCGAACAGATAAACCCAGAGCTCGACCAATACATCAAAGCTTCGGGTAAACCATATTTGACATATCAGCCCGAAGATAAATTGGCTGAAGCTTGCAACAACTTCTACGACCAAATATTGGGCTAACACTATACCACTCTCTCTATGCAATTCAAACGAATACTTCTGAAGCTCAGTGGCGAATCGCTTATGGGCAAACAGGGTTACGGCATCGACCCTGAACGTTTAAATATGTATGCCACACAAATAAAACAAATAGCCGACAAAGGCATTGAGATAGGCATAGTCATTGGCGGAGGCAACATCTTCAGAGGACTGAGCGGCGCCTCAAAAGGCTTCGACCGCTACAAAGGCGACCAAATGGGAATGCTTGCAACCGTTATCAACTCTATGGCACTAAGTTCAGCGTTGGAAAGCATAGGACAAAAAGCTCGCGTACTTACTGCTATCAGAATGGAACCGGTAGGCGAATTCTACTCAAAACCCAAAGCTATAGAAGCCTTGCAACGTGGCGAAGTAGTAATAATGTCGGGTGGCACAGGCAACCCCTATTTCACCACAGACACTGGTTCGTCGCTACGTGGCATAGAGATAGAGGCCGATGTAATGCTCAAAGGTACACGCGTCGACGGCATCTACACCGCCGACCCAGAGAAAGACCCATCGGCAACCAAATTTGACGAGATTACATACGACGAGATATACAATCGCGGACTAAAGGTGATGGACCTTACCGCAACAACTATGTGCAAAGAAAACAACTTGCCTATAATAGTGTTCAATATGGACAAAGAAGGCAACCTTGTGCGCCTACTAAGTGGCGAAAAGATAGGCACATACGTGCACAACTAACAATGTTTTTTGAACTTTTTTCGGCAATACTCAACTATGATTGAGCGAAGCTAAACGAAGTTCGAGAGAA
>CAJONN010000189.1 GCA_905235955.1 uncultured Marinilabiliaceae bacterium | reverse complement strand
AAAAAAACTCCTTCAACCCATATAGAGTCGAAGGAGTTTTTGAAGTTATCACTCAAAGTGTGTAGACGCCTTAGTCTTTCAATTTAGCAGAAAGATATTCGCGGTTGAGGCGAGCGATATTCGAGATAGAGATGCCTTTCGGGCATTCTGCCTCGCATGCACGAGTGTTGGTGCAGTTACCAAAACCAAGCTCATCCATCTTAGCTACCATAGCCTTTACGCGGCGAGTAGCCTCCACCTGTCCTTGTGGGAGAAGTGCAAACTGACTAACCTTAGCCGACACAAAGAGCATAGCTGAGCCGTTTTTGCAGGCAGCAACGCAAGCGCCACAGCCAATGCAAGTAGCAGCATCCATAGCAAGGTCAGCATTCTCCTTAGAAATAGGAATAGCGTTGGCATCTTGTGCACCGCCACAGGCAAACGAAACGTAGCCACCAGCTTGCTGTATCTGGTCAAATGCGTTACGGTTTACCATAAGGTCTTTGATAACTGGGAATGCAGCCGAACGCCAAGGCTCAACGGTGATTGTTTCACCATCTTTGAAACGACGCATATAGAGCTGGCAAGTGGTTGCACAAGTAGCTGGGCCATGTGGATGACCATTGACGTAGAGCGAACACATACCGCAGATACCCTCGCGGCAGTCGTGGTCGAATACGATGGGTTCCTCACCTTTTTCAATGAGGCTTTCGTTCAGTATGTCGAGTGTTTCGAGAAACGAAGTATCTGGTGTGGTCTCGACATCTTTATATAGCTTGAACTCACCCTTAGACTTGGCATCTTTCTGGCGCCAAACCTTAAAGTTGACTTTCATTGTATTTTCCATTGTCTTTCTGGTTTTAATTACGAATTACGAATTGTTTACTTTCATAATTCGTCATTCATAATTAGTTCTTGTAGTTACGTGTCTGAACCTTGATAGCCTCATAAACGAGTGGCTCTTTGATGAGTGTAGGAGCTGTTTCATCGTTGCCCTGATACTCCCAGCAACCAACATAGAAGAAGTCGTTGTCGTTACGCTTAGCCTCGCCCTCTTCGGTTTGGTGCTCTTCGCGGAAGTGGCCACCACAGCTCTCTTCACGGTGGAGTGCATCGTATGCAATGAGTTCGCCCATTGTTATGAAGTCTTTGAGGTGGAATGCTTTATCCAACTCAATGTTCATACCTTCACCAGCAACGCCCGGTACAAAGAGGTTGGTGTCAAACTCTTTGCGCAAATCTTTGATTTTGGCAAGTGCTGTTTCAAGGCTTTGCTTTGTACGACCCATACCTACATATTCCCACATTATGTTGCCAAGCTCTTTGTGTATTGAGTCAACTGAGCGTTTGCCCTTGATGCTCAACAGAGCTTTTTCAGCCTCTTCGCACGCCTTTTGAGTCTCCTCAAATTCAGGTGTGTTGGTTGAGAAGTGAGGCACTGTAATTTGGTCTGACAAATAGTTCTGAATGGTGTATGGAAGTACAAAATAGCCATCGGCCAAACCCTGCATAAGTGCTGATGCACCAAGGCGGTTGGCACCATGGTCAGAGAAGTTGCACTCACCAATAGCAAACAAACCTTTGATGCTGGTTTGCAGTTCATAGTCAACCCAAATACCACCCATTGTGTAGTGGATAGCTGGGAATATCATCATTGGGTTGTAATATTTCACACCATTTATCTCCTTAGCAAGCTCACCCGGATTTACGTCGGTAATCTCTTCATACATATCAAAGAGGTTGCCATAGCGTTGGCGAACTACATCAATACCAAGGCGGTTGATAGCTTCAGAGAAGTCGAGGAATACAGCTTTGCCTGTGTTGTTTACACCAAAACCCTTGTCGCAACGCTCTTTTGCAGCACGGCTAGCTACGTCGCGCGGAACGAGGTTACCAAATGCTGGGTAGCGACGCTCGAGGTAGTAGTCGCGTTCCTCTTCTGGTATGTCTGAACCCTTCTTCTTGCCCTCCTGAAGTGCTTTTGCATCTTCAATATTCTTAGGCACCCAAATACGACCATCGTTGCGGAGCGACTCTGACATAAGTGTCAACTTCGACTGTTTATCGCCGTGTACTGGAATACAAGTTGGGTGAATCTGCACGTATGATGGGTTAGCAAAGTAAGCACCCTTGCGATATGCAGCAATAGCAGCAGAGGCGTTGCAACCCATAGCATTTGTTGAGAGGAAGTATGTGTTGCCATAGCCACCAGTAGCAATAACTACTGCGTGAGCAGCAAAACGTTCAAACTTACCAGTAACAAGGTTTTTGGCAATAATACCGCGTGCGCGACCGTCAATCATAACAATGTCGTGCATCTCATAGCGGTTGAAGCTCTTCACCTTGCCAGCCTTTATTTGACGGTTGAGCGAAGAATATGCGCCCAACAAAAGCTGCTGGCCAGTCTGACCTTTAGCATAGAATGTACGGCTAACCTGTGCACCACCAAAAGAACGGTTGGCAAGAAGTCCGCCATATTCACGAGCGAAAGGTACACCCTGAGCCACACATTGGTCTATTATATTATTAGACACCTCAGCAAGGCGGTAAACATTGGCCTCGCGAGCACGGTAGTCGCCGCCTTTGACTGTGTCATAGAACAAACGATAAACTGAGTCGCCATCGTTTTGATAGTTTTTAGCTGCGTTGATACCACCCTGCGCTGCAATAGAGTGAGCGCGACGTGGAGAGTCTTGTATGCAGAAATTGAGTACATTGAAGCCCATTTCGCCAAGAGTAGAAGCGGCTGATGCACCTGCCAAACCTGTGCCTACAACAATAATGTCGAGCTTACGCTTATTGGCTGGGTTGACAAGCTTCTGATGAGCTTTGTAGTTGGTCCATTTTTCGGCTACCGGACCTTCTGGAATTTTAGAATCTATAGTGCTCATAAAAATTCGTTTTCAGTTTTTTGTGTTTTATTCTCACAAGAGTGGGAATATCTTGAAGAAGTATCCGAGTACGATAACTGCAAAGAGTACGCACACGATGGTGGAATACCAGAACGAAATAGTTTTCAAGCGGTCAATCCACACATTATTGTTCCATCCAAGGGTCTGAAGTGCACTCCAGAAGCCGTGTGTAAGATGAAACCAAAGTGCAACGAACCAAACGAGGTAGATCACCACAAAGATAGGCTCTTGGAATGTTGCCTGCACATAAGCTGCGCCGTTGGTTGGGTCGAATGCACCCTCTGCGCCAGTGAGCTCTGCAAACATCATATGATACCAGAAGTTAGCAAAGTGTAGCGCAAGTCCGCAAGCTATGATGATACCAAGCACAAGCATATTCTGCGAAGCCCATTCTACATTTTTGGGTTTAGCAGTTACTTCATAGCGATCAGCACCACGAGCCTTACGGTTTTGAAGAGTAAGGATGAACGCATAGACGATATGCAACAAAGCCAAAACAGCTAAGCCAGCCGTTCCTGCAAGTGCGTACCAGTTGGTTCCCAAGAAAGCACATACAGCATTGTATGCGTCTGCTGAGAACACGACTACAAGGTTCATCGAAAGGTGGAAGAGAAGGAAAAGCACCAAGCTTGCGCCTGTAATACTCATAACCAACTTTCTTCCGATTGATGAATTTAATAATCCACTCATAATTAATCGTTTAGGAAATGTATTACTGTTTGAAAATTTTATTTTTTACTATGTTTGAGGTTTTTCATTGCTGAATAACCTTATACGTTCTTCGGTTTGTACCGCAAAAATAATTCACAAGTTGCCACTTGCCAACGTTATTAAAGAAAAAAATCTCTATTTAAATTATTTCTAAGTTTACAACCTGATTTTTCTCGCACCAACGACACTGACAACACTCATTTTTTATATCACTCAATTAAGTTTCGCAAGTAAAGTAGCCCCGAAGTGGCGAAAGAAATACAACAAAAAAATGTCTTCCAACAATATGCACGAAACCCGATTTTCACCTCGCGGT